>NZ_DASPMG010000045.1:0-16692 GCF_035627195.1 Azospirillum sp. | reverse complement strand
GCTGGAGGGCGGGGCGGGCGACGACCTGTACATCGTGGACAGCAGCGCCGAGGTGGTCACCGAACTGGCCGGCGAAGGCACCGACGCGGTGCAGAGCACGGCCAGCTATGCGCTGTCGGCGGAGGTGGAGACCCTGACGCTGACCGGCACCGCCGCCATCGACGGCACCGGCAACGCGCAGGCGAACACGCTGACCGGCAACGGCGCGGACAACGTCTTGGACGGCGGGGCGGGCGCCGACAGCATGGCGGGCGGCGGCGGCGACGACACCTATGTGGTGGACGATGCCGGCGACGTGGTGAGCGAGACGGCCGGCGGCGGCAGCGACACCGTGCGCACGGCGCTGACCTACACGCTGGGCGGCGAGGTCGAGGGGCTGGTGCTGGAGGGCACGGCGGCGGTGGACGGCACCGGCAACGGGCTGGACAACGCGCTGACCGGCAACGGCGCGGACAACGTGCTGAACGGCGCCGCCGGGGCGGACACGCTGACGGGCGGGGCGGGCAGCGACCGGTTCGTGATCGCCGCGCCGGCGGAGGGCGGCGACACCGTGACCGACTTCACGGCGGGCGAGGACAAGGTGGCGGTGGTGGGGCCGAACTTCGGCAACGTGCCGGCGGGGGTGCTGTCGGCGTCCAACTTCGCGCTGGACGCGGCGGCGGACGGGGACGACTGGTTCGTCTTCAACACCACGACCGGGGTGCTGTCGTTCGACGCCGACGGGTCGGGCACCGGGGCGGCGGTGGCGGTCGCCACGCTGAACGTCACGACGCTCGGCAACACCGACATCCTGGTGCTTCCGAGCTGACCGTTGCGCGCCCTTCGTTATCCGGTGCAGGCTCCTCCGCGCGGCGCTGGGTCCGCGTGGAGGGGTGTGCATGTCGGACGGGGGCGAAGGGGCGGATCGGTTCGTCGAGACGACCACGCAGGGGTTCTTCTCGCGCCTGGGCGGTGCGTTGATGGCGCCGCTGGTCGGGGTGCTGATGGTGATCGGCAGCATCGTGCTGCTGTCGTGGAACGAGGGGCGCGCGGTGGACGCCGCCACGGCGCTGTCGGCGGGGGCGGGCAGCGTCGTGTCGGTGCCGGCGGGCGCACCCGATCCGGCGAACGACGGGCGGCTGGTCCACGTGGCGGGGGCCGCGTCGGTGGGCGAGCCGCTGCGCGATCCCGTCCTGGGGGTGGCGTGGAACGGGCTGCTGCGCATGCGGCGCACCGTCGAGATGTACCAGTGGCAGCAGCGCGAGACGACGCGCACAGAGAAGCAGCTGGGCGGCTCCGAAAAGACCGAGACCGTCTATGAATACGAGCGGGTGTGGTCGGAGCAGCCCATCGACTCCGGCCGCTTCCGCATTCCCGACGGGCACCGCAATCCGTCCATGCCGCTGCGCACGGTGACGCTGGACAGCCGCGACGCCCGCGTCGGCGGGCACGCGGTGACGCCGGCCGTTCTGGCGAACCTGAGCACCTTCCAGGAACTCACCCCCGGCACGGCGGCGGTGGACCCGGCCTACCGGCTGGCCGACGGCGGGCTGTACCGGGGCGCCGACCCGATGGCGCCGAAGGTCGGCGACGTGCGCGTGCGCTTCGAGGGCGTGGTGGCGCAGCCGATCAGCGTGGTGGCGGCGCAGTCGCGCGGCGGGCTCATCCCCTACACCGCCGCCAACGGCTACACCATCGCGCTGATCCAGGTGGGGGAGCGGCCGGCCGCCGCGATGTTCGCCGACGCCCAGCAGGCGGAGACGGTGATCACCTGGATCCTGCGCCTCGTCGGCTGGGTGGTGATGGCGATCGGCGTGATGCTGTTCTTCCAGCCCTTCGTGGTGCTGGCCTCCGTCCTGCCGTTCCTGGAGCCGCTGGCGAGCGCCGGGGCGGCGCTGCTGGGCTTCGTGCTGGCGACACCGGCCACGCTGGTGACCATCGCCGTCGCCTGGGTCGCCCACCGGCCGCTGCTGGCGGCCGGGCTGGGCGTGGCGGCGGTGCTGGCGCTGGTCGGCGGACTGATGATGCGGCGGCGCGGCGGCGGGACGGTGGGCGCCGCCGCGCGCTTCGGCTGACGCGCGCGGCGTTGGGCTTTCGCCTTGCCGTTACTCCGCCGCCACCGCCGGGACGGCGGTGAGGTTCAGGCGCCGGGCGATGCCGCCGCCGTAGGCCGGGTCGGCCGCCAGGAAGTGGGCGATCTGGCGGCGCTGGATGAACTCCGGCGCCTGACCCAGGGACCCGGCGATGTTGTCCATCAGCCGTTCCTGCGCCTCCAGCCCGATCAGGCGGAACAGGGCGCCGGCCTGGGAATAGTCGTCGTTGCCCGCCCGGTGGTCGTAGCGCGCCGCGTCGCCGGAGATGCGCAGCGGCGGTTCGGACGCGCCGCCGGTCTGCGCCGGGCCGCCGAAGCTGTTCGGCTCGTAGTTGGGCGCGCCGCCGCCGTTGCCGTCGAAGCGCATCGCCCCGTCGCGCTGGTAGGTGTGCACCGGGCAGCCGTGCGGCCGGTTCACCGGCAGCGCGCCGTAGTTGCCGCCCAGCCGGTAGCGGTGCGCGTCGGCGTAGGCGAACAGCCGGCCCTGGAGCATCTTGTCCGGGCTGAAAGAGATGCCGGGCACCACGCTGGCCGGGCTGAAGGCGGACTGCTCGACCTCCGCGAAGTAGTTCTCGGGATTGCGGTTCAGCACCATCTCGGCGATCTCGACCAGGGGATAGTCGGCGTGCGGCCACACCTTGGTGAGGTCGAAGGGGTTGATGCGGTAGCCGTCGGCCTCCCGCTCCGGCATGATCTGGACGGAGACGGTCCAGGCGGGGAAGTCCTTGTCCGCGATGGCGGCGAACAGGTCGCGGGTGGCGTGGTCGGGGTCGATGCCGGCCATGCGCACCGCCTGCCCGGCGGTGAAGTTCTCGATCCCCTGGCGGGTCTTGAAGTGGACCTTGACCCAGAACCGCTCACCCGCCGCGTTGATCCACGAGAAGGTGTGGCTGGAGAAGCCGTCCATGTGGCGGTAGCCGCGCGGCGTGCCGCGGTCGCTGAACAGGATGGTCAGCTGGTGCATCGTCTCCGGCGACAGGGAGAAGAAATCCCACACCGCCGTCGGGTCCTTCAGGTTGGTGGCCGGGTTGCGCTTCTGCGTGTGGATGAAGTCGGGGAACTTCAGCGGGTCGCGGATGAAGAACACCGGCGTGTTGTTGCCGACCAGATCGTAGTTGCCATCCTCGGTGTAGAACTTCACGGCGAAGCCGCGCGGATCGCGCTCGGCGTCGGCCGAGCCCTTCTCGCCGCCGACGGTGGAGAAGCGGACGAACACCTCCGTCTCCTTGCCGACGGCCGAGAGGAAGGCGGCCTTGGTCCAGGCGGTGACGTCGCGGGTGACGCGGAAGGTGCCGTAGGCGCCGGCCCCCTTGGCGTGGACCACGCGCTCGGGGATGCGTTCGCGGTTGAAGTGCGCCAGCTTCTCGATCAGGTGGAAGTCCTGCATCAGGACCGGGCCGCGCGGACCGGCGGTCAGCGAGTTCTGATTGTCGGAAACCGGAATGCCGAAGGTGGTGGTCAGCGTGGTCATCGGGCTTTTCCTTCGCGTCTCTTGTTCGCGGGTTGCCCGGAATTTATCGGCCCTTGCGACACGGCCGTCCAAGACGATGTTCCGATGGGAGTGATAGGGGGAGGCTATTGAGGAGGAGTTGAGTCATGACGGCGTTTTGCCCCCTCCCTAACCCTCCCCCGCTGCGCGGTGGAGGGGACTGCCGCCGCTTCGGCACAAAACCCTCCACCTCGAAGAGGGGGAGGGTGGCGAGCGTCAGCGAGCCGGGAGGGGGCATCGGGTGCGGGCTTGCATTCCCCCATCCCGCCAAGGCACTTTCCCCCAGGGTCGAGCGGGGGCGGGGCGGCATGGCGGCGGCGGAGGACAGCGGGCTTGCGGGCGCGCCGGGGCGGGTCCCGGCGTGGGTGGGCTTGGCGCTGCTGCCGCTGCTGAACCTGATGCTGGCGCTCGCGCTGTCCGGATTCGTCGTGCTGGCGGTGGGGGAAAGCCCGTGGGCGGCGCTGAAGGTGCTGGCCTGGGGGGCCGCGGGCTATCCGGAGGCGGTGGGGTTCACGCTGTACTACGCCACCGGCTTCATCTTCACCGGGCTGGCGGTGGCCATGGCCTTCCACGCCGGGCTGTTCAACATCGGCGGCGAGGGGCAGGCGTACCTGGGCGGCCTGGGCGCCGGGCTGGTGGCGCTGTCCATGCCGGCGGGCTGGCCGTGGCCGGTGGCGGCGCTGCTGGGCGTGGCGGCGGCGGCACTGTTCGGCGGGGCGTGGGCGTTCCTGCCGGGATGGCTGCAGGCCCGGCGCGGCAGCCACGTGGTGATCACCACCATCATGTTCAACTTCATCGCGTCGGCGCTCATGACCTGGCTGATGGTCGACGTGCTGATCAAGCCGGGGCAGCAGAGCCCGGAGTCGCGCGAGTTCCCGCCCGACACCTGGATGCCGGCCATGGACCGGGCGCTGGGCTGGCTGGGGGTCGAGGCGCCGGCCTCGCCGCTGAACCTTTCCTTCCTGCTGGCGCTGGGGTGCTGCGCGCTGGTGTATGGATTCGTCTGGCACACCCGCTGGGGCTATGCCCTGCGCGTGGTGGGGCAGAACGAGCGCGCCGCCGTCTACGCCGGAATTTCCCCGGCGCGGGCCGTGATCCTCGCCATGATTCTGTCCGGCGCGCTGGCCGGGCTGGCGGGCGTCAACGAGGTGCTGGGCGTGCAGCACCGCCTGATCCTGAACTTCACGGGCGGGGTGGGCTTCGTCGGCATCGCGGTGGCGCTGATGGGGCGCAACCATCCGGTGGGCATCGTGCTGGCGGCCCTGCTGTTCGGCGCGCTGTACCAGGGCGGGTCCGAGTTGTCGTTCGAATTCCAGACGATCAACCGCGAGATGGTGGTGGTGATCCAGGGCCTGGTCATCCTCTTCGCCGGCGCCATGGAGAACCTGTTCCGCCCGCAGGTCGAGGCGCTGTTCCGGCCCAGGGAGAAGGGGAGGGCGGCGCATGGATGAGCTGATCGCCCAGCTTCTGCCGCTGGCCGGCGCCACGGTGCGCGTCGCCACCCCGCTGGTGCTGGCGGCGCTGGCCGGGCTGTATTCGGAGCGCGCGGGCGTGGTCGACATCGCGCTGGAGGGCAAGATGCTGGCCGGCGCCTTCTTCGCCGCCGCCGTCGCCTTCCAGGCCGGCGACCCGTGGCTGGGCCTGGGCGCCGGCATCGCGGCGGGGGTGGCGCTGGCGTTGGTGCACGGCTACGCCTGCGTCAGGCACGGCGGCAACCAGGTGGTGTCGGGCATGGCGATCAACATCCTGGCCGCCGGGCTGGCGCCGACGCTGGCCTACGCGTGGTTCCAGCTGGGCGGGCAGACGCCGCTGCTGCCCAATTCGGCACGGCTGCCCGGCATCGGCGGCGCCAACGTGCTGGTGTGGGCGACGGCGGCGCTGGTGCCGCTGACGGCGTGGGTGCTGTACCGCACGCGCTTCGGCCTGCGCCTGCGGGCGGTGGGGGAAAACCCGGCGGCGGTGGACACCGCCGGCATCTCCGTGGCCGGGCTGCGCTACCGCGCGCTGGTCGTCACCGGGGTGCTGAGCGGGGCGGCGGGGGCGTACCTGTCCATCGCGCACGGCGCGGGGTTCGTGCGCGACATGACGGCGGGCAAGGGGTTCCTGGCGCTGGCGGCGCTGATCTTCGGCAAGTGGCGGCCGTGGCCGACGCTGGCGGCGTGCCTGCTGTTCGCCTTCACCGACGCCGTGCAGGTGCGGCTGCAGGGCGTGGCGCTGCCGCTGGTCGGCACGGTGCCCGTGCAATTCATCCAGATGGTGCCGTACGTGCTGACGGTGCTGCTGCTGGCCGGCTTCGTCGGCCGCGCCGTGGCGCCGAAGGCCAGCGGCGTGCCCTATGTGAAGGAGCGTTGAGGCGTATGGAAGCTCTCATCGACTTGGCCCGGCAGGCGCGCGGGAACGCGCACGCGCCCTATTCGCGCTTTCCCGTGGGGGCGGCGATCGAGGGCGAGTCGGGGCGGCTGTTCGCCGGGTGCAACGTGGAGAACGCCGCCTACCCGCAGGGGCAGTGCGCCGAGGCCACGGCCATCGGCGCCATGGTCACGGCGGGCGACCGGCGCATCCGGCGGATCGTCGTGATGGGCGGGGAGGCCGGCGACGGCGGCCTGTGCACCCCCTGCGGCGGCTGCCGCCAGCGCCTGCGCGAGTTCGCCGGGCCGGACACGCCGGTGCATGTCTGCGGGCCGGAAGGGCTGCGCCGCACGTTCACGCTGGGCGAGCTGCTGCCGCACTCGTTCGGGCCGGGCAATTTGGGGTTTTGAGGAGCTGGGCATGACCGCGGCACGGGCGGCGTCGGAGATCAAGGTGCGGGCGCCGGGGCGGCTGCCGCGGGTGGGGATCGTGCTGGGCTCCGGCCTGGGCGGCGTCGCGGAGCGGGTGGAGGACGCCGTCGCCATCCCCTATGGCGAGCTGCCGGGCTTCCCGCAGCCGGGGGTGGAGGGGCACGCCGGGCGGCTGGTGGTCGGGCGGCTGGCCGGCACCGAGGTGGCGGTGCTGCAGGGGCGCGTGCACGCGTACGAGGGCACCGGGTTCGCGGCGCTGCGCACCGCCATCCGTGCCCTGAAGCTGGCGGGGGTGGAGACGCTGGTGCTGACCTGCGCCGCAGGCTCCCTGCGCACGGAGGTGGGGCCGGGGCGGCTGATGGTCGTCGCCGACCACATCAACATGCTGGGCACCAACCCGCTGGTGGGGCCGAACGACGACGCCTTCGGCCCGCGCTTCCCCAGCCTGACGGACGCCTGGGACCCGGATCTCAGGGCGCGGCTGTCCGCCGCGGGCGCGGCGCTTGGCATCCCCATGGCCGAAGGGGTATACGCCGCGTGGCTCGGCCCAAGCTTCGAGACGCCGGCCGAGGTCCGCATGTTGAAGCTGCTGGGCGCGGACGCGGTGGGCATGTCGATGGTGCCGGAATGCATCATCGCGCGGCACTGCGGCCTGCGGGTCGCCGGGTGCGCGGTGATCACCAACCTCGGCGTCGGGCTGGGGGACGGGCCGGTGGACCACGCCCACACGCTGCGCACCGCGGCGGCGGCGGCGGTGGACCTGGAGCGGCTGTTGGTTGGTTTTGTCGAGGGATGGACGGAAGGGGACGGGGGCCAGCCATGAAACTTCTCGCCGAACTTCAGCTTGCCGTGGACGCGGCCCAGACGGTGCCGGCCAGCGCCGGTGCGGCGAAGCGCGCCGTGTCGCTGCTGGACCTTACCAGCCTGGGCGACAAGGACACCGAGGACGACATAAAGGCGCTGTGCCGCCGCGCCGTCACGCCGGTGGGGCCGGTGGCCGCGGTGTGCGTGTGGCCGCGCTTCGTGAAGACGGCGCGCAAGGCGCTGAAGGGGTCGGGCGTGAAGGTCGCCACCGTGGTGAACTTCCCCGGCGGCGAGGCGGACGCGCCCACCGTGGCCGCCGAGACGCGCGCCGCCGTGAAGGACGGCGCCGACGAGATCGATGTGGTGCTGCCCTACCGCAGCTTCATCGAGGGGGCGCGCACCGCGCCCATGAACGTGCTGCGCGCCTGCCGCGAGGCGTGCGGCGAGGGCGTGGTGATGAAGGTGATTCTGGAGGCCGGCTGCTTCCCCGACGCCGACCTGCTGGCCTGGGCCTGCCGCGACTCCATCAACGCGGGGGCGGACTTCCTGAAGACCTCCACCGGCAAGCTCAATCCGGCGGCGACGCTGGAGACGGCCGCCATCATGCTGCACGCCATCGGCCAGACCGGCCGCCCCGTGGGCTTCAAGGCGGCCGGCGGCATCCGCGAGGCGGCGTGCGCTGCGGCGTACCTCAGCCTTGCCGACAAGCTGATGGGCAAGGGCTGGGCCAAGCCGGCGACCTTCCGCTTCGGCGCCTCCGGCCTGCTCGACTCGCTGCTGGAGGTGCTGGGCGAAAGCAAGGCTGTGCGGGCCGACGCCGCTGGGGCATATTGAGCGCACAGCCGAAGGAGGCCAGCATGGTTGCCCGCGCGCGCAAGTCCTACCTCGACGACACCTCCTACCTGACGGCGGACTTCATCGCCCGGGTGAAGGAGGAGCTGGAGCGGACGGGCTTCGTCACCGACGAGCACAAGTTCGCCCCGTACCGCGAGACCATGGTCGAGCACCGCGACCTGATCGCCGAACGGCTGGAGCAGGCCGGGTTCCGGGGATCGGTCGGAACGGGCTTTCTGAACGGTCATCCGCAGGCGGGGTACGCGTACTATATCTACGACGAGGGGCGGTTCCATTCACAGGACGCGTTGGACCGGGCCGTCAGGGCATGGCTCGACATGCGCTACGGCGTGCGCTGAGCGACGCGTCCGGCCTTCCATGGTGTCCGTCTTCATTGCCGAATCCAACGCCCCCGGCGATTTCTACGAAGGGCGTCTCGACGGTTTTGCCGCAAACGAGGTGCTGAAGGTGCGCCGTCTCCGCACGGCGTACCGCGCCGTGCTGGACATCGAGCATCTCGAACGGGCCATCGAGGATGCCGCCGATTTCGGGGCCGACATCCTGCACCTGTCCTGCCACGGCGACCATGAAGGCATCCAGCTGTCGGACACCACCTGCGTCGACTGGCCGGAGCTTGCGGCCCTGCTCAGGCCCTTCGCGTCCGCCGACCGGATGATCGTCCTGTCCGCCTGCAAGGGCGGGCACGTCGATTTCACCAAGGCGCTGTTGAAGTCGGGCAGCAACGTCCGGGCCGTGTTCGGCGCGCTGGGTGATCCCAGCTTTTCCGCGTCGTGCATCGCATGGTCGATCCTGTACAACGAACTCGCCGACGAAGGCCTTGAGCCGGCGGCGTTCCAGAGCGCGGTGGACAAGATCAACCACGTCGTGAGGGGCGGCTTCGTCTACCGAACCTACGATCCGCAATGGGATTCGTACGAATTCTATCCGTGGGACGCTTTGGAATAGGCGTACGCGCCTTCGTCCCGGCATTCAGGAAACGACCGCCTTGCACCTTCCCCAGGAAATCATCCGCAAGAAACGCGACGGCACGCCGCTGACCGCCGCGGAGATCCAGGCGTTCGTGCGCGGCATCACCGACGGCACGGTCAGCGAGGGGCAGGCCGCCGCCTTCGCCATGGCGGTGTTCTTCAAGGGCATGTGGCTGGACGAGCGCGTGGCGCTGACGCGCGCCATGACGGCGTCCGGCACGGTGATCGACTGGGCGCCGCTGGACCTGCCCGGGCCGGTGCTGGACAAGCATTCCACCGGCGGCGTCGGCGACAAGGTCAGCCTGATCCTGGCGCCCGCCGTGGCGGCGTGCGGCGGCTTCGTGCCCATGGTGTCGGGGCGCGGCCTGGGCCACACCGGCGGCACGCTGGACAAGTTCGAGAGCATACCCGGCTACCGCGCCAAGCCGGACCTGGGCATGCTGCAGCGCGTGGTGAAGGATGTGGGGTGCGCCGTCATCGGCGCCACCGACGACATAGCACCGGCCGACAAGCGCCTGTACGCCATCCGCGACGTGACGGCGACGGTGGAATCCATCGACCTGATCACCGCGTCGATCCTGTCCAAGAAGCTGGCGGCCGGGCTGGATGGGCTGGTGATGGACGTGAAGTTCGGCAACGGCGCCTTCATGGCGAAGCGCAAGGACGCCGAGGCGCTGGCCGAAAGCATCGTCACCGTGGCGGCCGGCGCCGGCCTGCCGGCCGTGGCGCTGCTGACCGACATGAACCAGGTGCTGGGCACCAGCGCCGGCAACGCGCTGGAGGTGCACGAGTGCTTGGCCGCGCTGCGCGGCGAGGCGGCAGACGCGCGGCTGATGGAGGTGACGCGGGCGTTGGTCGCGGAACTGCTGGTGCTGGCGCAGCTGGCGCCGGACGTGGCGGCGGGGCGGCGGAGGTTCGACGATGCGATCGCCAGCGGCGCGGCGGCCGAGCGCTTCGCGCGCATGGTGGTGGCGCTGGGCGGCCCGGCCGACCTGCTGGAGAACCCCGGCCGGCACCTGCCCGTGGCGGCGGTGCGGCGGCCGGTGTACCCGGAGCGGGCCGGGGTGGTCGCGGCGGTGGACACGCGCGCGCTGGGCATCGCCGTGGTGGCCCTGGGCGGCGGGCGGACCAAGGTGACGGACGCCGTGGACCATTCGGTGGGGTTGGACGGCGTGGCCGGACTGGGCGAGGCGGTGGAGCCCGGCGACCGGCCGCTGTGCACCGTGCACGCGCGCAATGAGGACGAGGCGGAGCGGGCGGCCGGCATGGTGCGCGCCGCCATGGCCGTGGCCGACACCGCGCCCGCGCCGGGGCCGCTGGTGGCGGCGCGGATCTGACCGGGGGATCGGGCGCATGCACGCACCGCGCCCATTCGCCCCGGCGCACGCCGAGCGGCAGGGGCACCTGACGGGGATCGTGCTGATCACCGTGGCGTTCGCGCTGTTCTCCGTCACCGACGCGCTGATGAAGCACGTCGCGCGCACCTACCCGCTGTTCGAGGCGTTCTTCTTCAACGCGCTGTTCGCGCTGGTGCCGATCGTGGGCTTCGCGCTGGCGCGCGGCGGATTGCGCACGCTGGCGACGCGGCGGCCGCTGGTGCACCTCGTGCGGTCGTGCTTCGGCGTCGGGGCGGGGCTGGGGGCGTTCTACGCCTACACGCGCATGCCCATCGCCGACGTCTACGCCATCCTGTTCACCTCGCCGCTGATCATCACCGCGCTGTCGCGCGTGTTCCTGGGGGAGCGGGTGGCGGCGGCGCAGTGGGCGGCCATCCTGGTGGGATTCTCGGGCGTGCTGCTGATGCTGCGGCCGGGCGGCGGCATCCTCGACCCCGGCGCGCTGGGCGCCATGGCCAGCGCCTTCTGCTTCGCGGTGTCGGGGCTGATCGTGCGCCGCTATGGGCGGTCGGAGACGGCGGCGTCCTATCCCTTCTACGGCAACCTGCTGTCGGCGTCGGTGCTGCTGCCGCTGATGGCGCCGGTCTTCGTGATGCCGGACGCGGCGGGGTTCGCGCTGATGGCGGCGTGCGGGCTGTGCGCCGGCACGGCGCTGTTGTGCCTGCTGGGCGCGTTCCGCATCGCGCCGGCCGCGGTGGTGGCGCCGTTCCAGTACACGCAGATCCTGTGGGGCGTGCTGTACGGCGCGCTGTTCTTCGGCGACTGGCCGGGGCCGGCGCTGCTGGCCGGGGCGGCGGTGGTGATCGGCAGCGGCCTCTACCTGCTGCGCCGGGAGGCGCGACATTAGGCCGGCGGTCGGCTATGGTCGGGGCATGCCGAAGATTTCCGTCACGCTGCCGAGCCTGCGCGCGCAGATGCTCGTCGACACGATCCAGAGCATCTACGCCGCCTCCATCGGGCATGAGCTGGAGATCGTCGTCGTCGCCCCGTTCGAGGTGGAGGCGCCCTTCGTCCGCTACGTGCCGGAGGGCACGCCGCAGGGCAACTGCGCCGCCCACGCGCTGGGCTGGGAGGCGGCGACGGGCGACATCGTCGTCGCCATGTCCGACGACCACCGGCCGGAGAAGGGCTGGCTGGACGGGCTGGCCGAGCGGATCGCCGAGCGCGAGGGCCGGTACTTTCCCTTCGCAGGCGGGCTGGCGCGGCCCAACGTTCCGCACTTCGGCGCGGCGTATGGCCTGTACTATCCGTACTTCCCGGTGATGTCCCGGCGCAGCGTCGAGGCGGCGGGGGGATGGTTTTCGCGCGCCTTCACCGCGCATTTCGCCGACCCCGACCTGGGCCTGCGCGTCTGGCGGGCCGGGGGGCGGTGCGAGCTGCTGCCCGATGCGAAGATCACGGCGGTGCCGGTCAGCGACGCGGAGAACGCCGCCGTGCCCTTCAAGTCGAAGGCGTTTCCGCAGGACTTCGGCACCTTCGTGCGCACGTACCACGCGGAGCACGGCGCCGGCTTCCGGCCCGACCTGCGGGACATCTGCACGGACCTGCCGCTGGACTGCCTGAGCGACAACAGCTTCGCCGAGCGCTGCCCGCCGCGCGTCTTCCTGGAACGGCGCGCGGCCGGTCCTTGACAGGGGGGTGGCGGCGGGGCAACTCTTCGTCCCCGTACGGCTGGGGTGCCTGTCGGTGAACGGCGGGCTGAGACACACCCATCGAACCTGATCTGGGTCATGCCAGCGAAGGGAGCCGACCGTCCGAGGACCCGTGCCCCCGGCACCTCCTGCGAGCGGCGTTCCCCCGCCGGCCAGGAGACGACATCCATGCGGCGGACCATTCTTTCCCTCTCGGTTGCAGCGATGCTCGGCGCGTCCGGCGCCGTCGGCGCGCAGACGATCGACGTGCCCATCCTGGTGCCGGTCACCGGCTTCCTGTCGCTGGAGGGCACCAGCCAGCGCAATGGCGCGGTGCTGGCGCTGAAGGAGGCGCCGGCGGGGGTGAAGATCGCGTCGGCGGTCACCGACACCGGCACCTCGCCCGAAGCGGCGGTGACGGCGCTGGAGCGCGCGGTGGGCGGCGGCACGGCCACCGCCGTGGTGGCGAGCATGCTGGGCACGCAGCTTCTGGCCATGCTGCCGCTGGCGGCGGAGTACAAGGTGCCGCTGGTCACCGTGTCCGGCACGGCGGCGGTGACCGAGCAGGGCAACCCGTGGATCTTCCGCTTCTTCCCTGGCGACGCCGTGACCAAGGAAGCGCACGCCCGGTACGTGGTGGAGGAGTTGGGGAAGAAGCGTCCGGCGCTGATCTATCAAACCACCGCCTACGGCCAGTCCGGTAAGGCGCACCTGACGGCGCAGTTCAAGAAACTGGGGGCCGAGGTGGTGTACGAGGAGGGGGTGGACACGTCCGCCAAGGACCTGCTGCCGGTGCTGACCAAGGCGCTGGCCGCCAATCCGGACGTGCTGGTGCTGCACCTGCATTCCGGGCCGACGGCCCTGTTCGTCCGGCAGGCGGCGGCGCACGGCGTGGCGGTGCCCATCGTCGCCGGGTCGGCCATGCACCAGCCGAGCACGGCGGCGCTGCTGGAGCCCAAGGAACTGCGCGGCGTGTGCGCGGAGACGGCGGCGTCGCCGGTGTCCGGCGGGTCGCCGGGCATCGAGGCGTTCACCGCCGGCTACCGCGCCGCCTTCGGCGCGGAGCCGGACGCCTTCGCGCTGGGCCAGTACGACGGCGTGCGGATGGTGCTGGCGGCGGTGCGGGACGGCGCGCGGACGGCCGAGGAGGTGCGCAAGGCGCTCTCCACCGGCCGGCACGAGGGGCTGGCGATGACCTACGCGTCGGACGGCAAGGGCAACATGGCGCACTCCGCCGTCATCGTCTGCTACGACGGGGAGAGCCGCGTGCCGCGGATCGTGAAGCGTTATGAGAATGTGACGGGTGTGGTGAAGTGAGCGTGCGCGCGTGCTGACCGCCGCCCAACTCCTCCTCAACGGTGTGGCGCTGGGGGCGGCCTATGCGCTGGTGGCGCTGGGCTTCGTGCTGGTGCTGAACGCCACGGGGGCGGTGAACTTCGCGCAGGGCGACCTGGTGATGGCCGGCGGCATGCTGGCGGTGGCGCTGGCGCCGCTGGTGCCGGCGCCGGGGATCGCGCTGCTGCCGGTCGTGCTGGTGCTGATGGCGGGGCTGGGGCTGCTGGTGTCGCTGGCGGCGTACCTGCCGCTGCGCGGGCGGCCGCACGTGGGCGTGTTCATCAGCACCATCGCGGTCGGTATCGTGCTGCAGAACGGCGCCACCGTGCTGCTGGGGCCGGAGCCGCGCGCGGCACCGCCGCTGTTCGGCGGCGGCACGCTCCGGCTGGGCGAGCTGGTGGTGGCGGAGCAGTCGCTGGCCATCGTTGCGGTGGCGGCGCTGCTGATCGGCGCGCAGCAGTGGGTGTTCGCCCGCACGCAGCTGGGCCGGCGGCTGCGCGCCACGGCGCAGGACCCGGAGATGGCGCGGGCCTGCGGCGTGCCGGTGACGGCCATGATCCTCGCCACCTTCGCGCTGGGCACGGCGTACGCCGGGGCGGCGGGGCTGCTGCTGGCCAACCAGTTCTTCGTCACGCCCACGGCGGGCGGCGACCTGATCCTGAAGGCCTACATCGCCGTCACCATCGGAGGCTGGGGATCGGTGCCGGGCGCGGTGGCGGGGGCGCTGGTGATCGCGCTGTTCGAGGTGGGGGTGTCGGCGGTGCTGTCCTACCCCGTGGCGATGGGCGCGCTGTACGTCACGCTGCTGGTGGTGCTGGTGGCGCGCCCGCAGGGGCTGTTCGGTGAAGTGGCGCGGCGCCGTGCGTAGGGTCCTGTTCGCGCTCGGTGTGGTCGCGCTGCTGGCCTACGCCGTCCTGTACGCCTCGCCCTACGGGCTGCGGGTGCTGACGGTGGCGGGGGTGTACGCGCTGGCCACCGTCGGGTTCCAGGTGGTGTTCGGGCTGGGCGGGGCGCTGTCGCTGGCGCAGGGGACGTTCTTCGGCGTGGGTGCCTACGTCACCGGCATCCTGGGCAGCCAGTTGGGATGGACGTTTCCGGCGACCTTCCCGCTGTCGCTGGCGGTGCCGGTGGGGCTGGCGCTGCTGGTCGGGTTGCCGGTGCTGCGGCTGGAGTCGCACTACTTCGCGCTGGCGACGCTGGGCGTGGCGCAGGTCGTGCTGCTGCTGGCGGTCAATACGCCGGAGCTGACGGGCGGGGCCAACGGGCTGGCCGGGGTGCCGGGGATCGTGCTGGCGGGGTGGGCGGTGCCGCGCGGGCTGCCGCTGGCGGCCGTGGTGTGGGCGTGCGTGGCGCTGGGCGCGGCGGCGGCGGCGCGGCTGGCGCATGGGCGGTGGGGGCGGGCGCTGACGCTGGTGCGCGACGACCCGCTGGCGGCGGCCACGCTGGGGCTGGACGTCGGGCGGCTGCGGCTGACCGCCTTCGCGCTGAGCGCGCTGTACGGCGGGGCGGCGGGGGCGCTGTCGGTGCACACGCAAAGGGTGGTCTCGCCGGAGGTGCTGGAGTTCCCGGTGATGGTCGCCATCCTGACCATGGCGGTGGTCGGCGGGCGCGGGCGCATCGCCGGGGCGGTGCTGGGGGCGGTGCTGCTGGTGCATCTGCCGGAGTGGTTCCGGGGGCTGGAGCGCAGCTACCTGATCGTCTACGGGCTGGCGCTGCTGGCCGCCATCGTCGTGGCGCCGCACGGCATCACCGGGGTGCTGGACCGGCTGCTGCCGCCGCGCGTGCGGCCGTTGCCGAAGGCGGCGGCGCTGCCGGAACGGGCGGCGGGGGGTGCGTTGCGGGTGGAGGGGCTGCGCAAGGCGTTCGGCGGGGTGCGGGCGGTGGACGGCGTGTCCTTCACGCTGGAGCCGGGGCGCGTCACCGGGCTGATCGGGCCGAACGGGTCGGGCAAGACGACGGTCATCAACCTGATCAGCGGGCTGGAGCGGCCGGACGGCGGGCGGGTGATGCTGGGCGGGCGTAATCTGGCTGGGGCGCGGCCGGATTGGGTGGCGCGGGCGGGCATCGCCCGCACCTTCCAGGCCGCCGGCCTGCCGGAGGGCGCCACGGTGCTGGAGGCGGTCGCCGCCGCGCGGCTGGAGCGCGATCCGTCGGTGGCGCAGGCGGAGGCGCACGCGCGGACGGTGCTGGAGCGGCTGGGGGTGGCGGAGCTGGCCGGGCGGCCGTGCGGCGGGCTGCCGGCGGCGCTGCGGCGGCGGGTGGAGCTGGCCCGCGCGCTGGCGCGGCAGCCGGCGGTGCTGCTGCTGGACGAGCCGGCGGCGGGGCTGACCGATGGGGAGAAGGCGGAGCTTGCCCGCCACCTCGCTGCCGTGGCGGCGGAGGGGGTGGCGGTGCTGGTGGTGGAGCACGACATGGGCTTCCTGCTGCCGCTGGCGCAGCGCGTGGTGGCGCTGGACCAGGGGCGCGTGCTGGCGGACGGGGCGCCGGGGGACGTGGTGCGCCACCCGGCGGTGGTCGCCGCCTATCTGGGGGAGGGGAGCCCATGACCCTGCTGACCATCGAGGGGCTGAGCGCCGGCTATGGCGGCGCCGTGGCGGTGGACGGCGTGTCGCTGGCACTGAAGGCGGGCGAGACGGTGGCGCTGCTGGGCGCCAACGGGGCCGGCAAGTCGACGCTGCTGAAGGCGGTGCTGGGCCTCGTCCCGGCGCGGGGGCGGGTGGTGCTGGACGGGGTGGAGGTTGGCGGCTTGGCGGCCGAGAAGCGGGTGCGGCTGGGTTTGGGCTACGTGCCGGAGGGGCGGCGGGTGTTTGCGGGCATGAGCGTGCGCGACAACCTGGAGGTCGCCAGCTTCGCCGGGACGGCCGAGCGCGGGCGGGACCTGGAACGCGTCCTCGCGCTGTTCCCGCAGCTGCGCGAGAAGGCGGGGGAGCGGGCGTGGCGGCTGTCGGGCGGGCAGCAGCAAATGCTGGCGGTGGGGCGGGCGCTGATGGGCCGGCCGCGCCTTCTGCTGCTGGACGAGCCGTCGCTGGGCCTGTCGCCCAAGGTGGCGGGGGAGGTGTTCGCCGCCGTGCGCGCCATCGCGGCGCAGGGCACCGCCGTGCTGCTGGCCGAGCAGAGCGCCCGGCGGGCGCTGGCGGCCGCAGGGCGGGCGGTGCTGCTGCGCCTGGGGCGGGTGGTGCACGACGGGCCGGCGGACGCCCTGGACGCGGAGGCGTTGCGGACGGCCTTCCTGGGGGATCCAATCCTGGGTGATCCGATTCCGGGCGGATCCGAATCTTCGTGACAACCGCGCGATCCCCTTGAAGGGATCGGGTGGCGCCGATAGGGTCGCGCTGCGTTCGCCAGCACCCCCACCCAGCACC
>NZ_DASPMG010000044.1:0-5045 GCF_035627195.1 Azospirillum sp. | reverse complement strand
TGTATCTCTGCTTGGCTTGGAATGCGCGGTCAAACGACCCCGAATGTGCCAGGCCCCTCTCTACCGGAGGACCCCAACCGCAGGTCTCGCCGCCTGCGCATCCCTTCTCACAACACGATATGCGATTGTCAAAGATCCGTGGGCGCCAGTTCCGAACCGTCTCCGGCGCCGCGTCCGATTGAGGGGCGCTGTATAATCAGCGACAATCAACCGGTCAAGTACTTTTTGATCTCTTTTCGCTTTTCTGAGGAGCGAGGTCATCGCCACTCTTCAAGCCAAGGATTGATCTTCCTTGTTCCCACCGTGTGTCGCCGTTTGTCTTCGGCGGCCACCGCATCGGGAGGCGGTTTGTAGTCGCCCTCGCCCCCTCGACGCAAGCATTTTCTTCTGTCGAATTTCGCGCCGGTCCGGAAACTTTCGGTCCCGGCCCTCAGCGCCCGCCGGTGGGCCGGCCCGTCAGCTCGCGCAGCAGCCGGTCCTTGGCCGTCTGGCCGCTGCCCGTCACGGGGCGGCCGGTCAGCGAGGCGAAGAAGCCGACGATGCCGCCGGCCGGGCGCGCGTCCTTGGCCGAAGGGCGGAGATGGGAAGCGGCATGGCGCTTTGCAAGCGTGGCCGCGTGCGCGGCGAGGCGCGCGCGGCTGTCGCGCGACAAGGTCTTGTAGGCGAGGTCGGCGCGCTCCAGGTCTTCCGGCAGTTCGGTGGCGCGGGCGATGAGCAGCGCCTTGTGCAGCAGGTCGACGTCCCAGGGCGGGGCGCCGGCGACGGTCATCGTCTCCACGGCGCGCAGCAGCGTGTCCACGGCGTCCATGGTGGCGTCCATGGCGGCGGCCGTCCCTTCCAACATGCGCTTGGCCTCTCCCAGCCCTATCAACACCCGCCCCAATCAACACCCGTTGAACGCGCGGATCCGTTCGATCAGCAGCCGGCCCTCGGACGGCACGACGATGACGTCGGCGGTGCCGTCGCAGCGCCGGCCGGAGCGGTGCACGTAATGATAGCGCACCCGCACCAGCCCCTGCATGATCTCTTTGGCGTCAAGCAGGCGCAGCGGCTCGGACATGCCGCCATAGAAGTCACCCATGGCGCGGGCCTCATACGGTCCCTGGTTGCGCTTCTCGGCCACCAGATAGGTGTTGGCCCGCGCGCCGTCGGCCGCTGCTGCCGCGGCGTAGAAGGCGCGCACGACATCCTCCGCCGTTGCCGCGGGCGGCGGAGGCGGCGCGGCCGGGGCTGCGACCGGGTTCGGAGCCGGGTTCGGGGCCGGCGCCACCATCGGCGGGGGAGCCGGCGGCTGCGCCGGGGCGGGCGGTGGCAGCGGCGTCGCCGTGATGGAGGGCGCCGCCGGCGCCGGGGCGGGTGCCGGACTCTGCGGCGGGCGCAGCGAGATGGGCGGGCCGACCGTCTGGGCCGCCGCGTCCAGGGCCACGGCGCTTGCCGCCATCCCCAGGATCAGGGCCCCCAGAATCAGAGCTAGGCCCACCGCCGCCGTGCGAATCGCGTTCATCGTCCGCCTCCGTCCGTTCGCCGGGGTCTTAGCCGATGCCTGTGCCACGGGGAAGGGTGGCGCTCGCCCCCGGCCGTCATGGCAGCTATAACGCCGCCTTCGCAGGATAGAGGAAAGTGGGCATGGCGGCGTTGACGGTTCCGGTGCTGAGGTTCGAATCGCGGGACGCGTGCGAGCGCGCGGTCGCGGCGCTGCTGGACCAGCAGTTCGACGTGCGGCGCGAATCCGACACCGAAATCGGCTGCACTCCGTGGGAGGACCTTGAGGAAGCCCGCCTTATCCTTCAGGCCGAGGGCATCGCCTGCGTGCGCGCCGGCAAGGAGGTGCCGCGCCCCGGCCCCCGCCGCCCCGGCCCGGTGCCCTAAAAAACCACTCCGCCTCCCCCGTTGACAAACCGGTGCCGCCCTATCATCGTATGTACACGCACAGACAAACGATTGTCTTGGCGCAATCAACGGCGACGGCGAAACCATGCCGCGCACCAAGAACGGTTCCTGGGAGGGAACAGCATGCCTGAGACGCCCGACACCCGGATTCCGCCCGCGCGCCGCCCGGCCTCCCTCCGGCCGCAGGGGTAGGCGCATGGCTTCGGTGGTGCTGGAGAGCCTGCGCAAGGCGTTCGGCGGCCTGGTCGTCGTCGATTCCGTGTCGATGCGCATCGAGGACGGCGAGCTGATGGTCTTCGTCGGCCCGTCCGGCTGCGGCAAGTCGACGACGCTGCGCATGATCGCCGGACTGGAGCCGGCCAGCGGCGGCGACATCCTGATCGGCGGCCGCCGGGTGACGGAGCTGGAGCCCAAGGACCGCAACGTCGCCATGGTGTTCCAGAACTACGCGCTGTACCCGCACAAGTCGGTCTACGACAACCTGGCCTTCGGCCTGCGCATGCGCGGCGCCGGCCGGGCGGAGATCGAGGCGCGCGTGCGCCGCGCCGCCGCCATGCTGGGCCTGGCCGACCTCCTGGACCGCAAGCCGCGCCAGCTGAGCGGCGGACAGATGCAGCGCGTGGCGCTGGGCCGCGCCCTGGTGCGCGAGCCGGACGTCTTCCTGCTGGACGAGCCGCTGTCGAACCTGGACGCCAAGCTGCGCGTGCACATGCGCGAGGAGATCGCGCGCCTGCACGCCGAGGTCGGCACCTCCATGGTCTACGTCACGCATGACCAGGTGGAGGCGATGACGCTGGGCTCGCGCATCTGCGTGATGAAGGACGGACGCGTGCAGCAGCTGGGCGCACCCTTGGAGGTGTACGACCGGCCGGCCAACCGCTTCGTCGCCGGCTTCATCGGCTCGCCCGAGATGAACTTCGTGGACGGCGAGCTGGCCGCCTCGCCGGAGGGGCCGGAGTTCCGCGCCGGCGGCGTGCGCCTGCCGCTGGCTGGCTGCCCGGGCGCCGAACGCGCCACGCCGGGCGACCGCGTCACCCTGGGCATCCGCCCCGAACACCTGGAGGCGGGCCTGTCCGGCGGACTGTCCGGCATGGTGGTGCTGGTCGAGCAGATGGGCAGCCAGACGCTGGTCCTGCTGCGCCTGGACGGGGCCGAGCTGCGCGCCGTGCTGCCGCGCGACGACCGCCTTGCCGCCGGCCAGCCCCTGGCGCTGCGCGTGGCGCCGGAACGCATCCACCTCTTCGACGCGGGCACCGGCCTCGCCCTGCGTCCGCACTGAAAGAGCCGAAAACGGCAGGCCGGATAACCAAAAGGAAGGGAGGAGAAACCATGAGCAAGCGAGGGTTCGACGGTTCCCTGACACGCCGCCGGTTCCTGGCCACCACCGGCGGGGCGGCGGTCGCCGCCGCGGCGTCCAGCCTGCCCGCCCCCGCCGTGCACGCCCAGGTGCACGAGCTGCGTTTCCTGAACGCCGAGCCGGCGGTGGATTCCGTCCGCGCTCTCCGCGTTGCCGCCGCGCAGTACGAGCGCGAACGGCGGGTGAAGATCACCATCGACACGGTTCCGGTGGGCGACGCCTACACCCGCATGGTGTCCGCCATCCGCGGCGGCAAGCCGTACGACATCGGCACGCTGATCTTCGTGGCGCACGTCCTGTCGCTGGCCAACGAGGGGCAGCTCACCCCCATCACCGACCTGGTCAACAAGTACAAGTGGGGCAAGCGCATCCTGTTCCCCATCAACGGCCAGCACTACTGGTACATGTACGACTACAATCTCTGCTGGCTGTATTACCGCAAGGACCTGTACGACCAGCTGAAGCTGGAACCGGCGAAGACCTGGGACCAGTTCCTGGAGAACAGCCGCAAGACCATGACCTCGGGCGCCAACCCGCGCTTCGGCATGACCACGCCCATCGGCAGCAACGACGCCACCAACTGGATGAGCCTGGGCTACCTCTGGGCGTCCGGCGTCGGGCTGTTCGACGACAAGTGGAACCTCACCTTCGACAGCCCGGAATCGCGGCAGAAGACGGCCAAGTTCCTGGATTTCTTCGGCGAGCTGTACAAGACCATGCCGCCGGGCCTCAGCCAGATCACCTTCGGCAACGTGCTGGCACACTTCGGGTCGGAGCAGGCGGCGCACGCCCCCTACGCCGGCCGCCTGATCGAGTACCTGGAGCAGCGGGCGCCCACCCTGGCCGACAAGTACGGCATGATGCCCTACCCCGACGATGCGGGCGTGAAGAGCGCCGTCAACCACGGCTACGACGGCTGGGTGGTCGGCAAGACGCCGCTGGCGGAAGAGGCCGTGCGCTTCATGGAGTGGTTCGGCGACGCCCACTACATCAACTTCCTGCACTCCGCCCCGCTGCACTTCCAGCCGCCGCGCCTGGACATCTACGAGGACGCGCGCTGGCGCGCCCACCCGCTGATCGAGAAGCACGCGGGTGCGGTGAAGGAGATGCAGCGCTACCTGGACGACCCGAACATCGTCATCCGCTCCATCGACACCGAAGGGCCGGCGCCCGACATGCGCCCGGCCAAGATCTTTGAAAGCTGGATCCTGCCGGAGATGCTGCAAAGCAAGGTGCTGAAGGGCACCCCGTCCGAGCAATGCGTCGCCGACGCGGCGGAGCGCATGCGGAAGCTGGTGGCGTAAGGAAGGACCGTAGGTTGGGTTGAGCCGAAGGCGAAAACCCAACGCGGCAGCATTGCGCAGGCCGTTGGGTTTTCGCTGGCGCTCAACCCAACCTACGGGCGCTTGGAGTGGGTGGCATGCGTTCGCAGTTCGACTGGCTCATCTACCTGTTCTTCGCCTTGGGCCTTCTGGTCACGGGGGCGTTCATCGTGGTGCCGGCGGTGCACGCGCTGTGGCTCAGCCTGCACCAGGCGAACAGCTTCATCGCAGCGCCCCGGTGGGTGGGGTTCGAGAACTACGCGCGCATCCTGGCCGACCCGGCGTTCTGGCACGCCATGGGCAACGGGCTGATCTACGCCGGCACCTCCATCGTCCTGCAGGTGGTGCTGGGCATCGCCTTCGCGCTGGTGCTGAACGAGCATTTCCCCGGCCGGCGGCTGGCGCGCGGCTTCGTGGTGCTGCCCTACCTGCTGCCGACCGTGGTGGTGGCGCTGACCTTCCAGTGGATGATGGAC
>NZ_DASPMG010000043.1:0-107632 GCF_035627195.1 Azospirillum sp. | reverse complement strand
ATGGCCGATACCCACTTCAACGTCGCCAATCTCTTCACTCAGGCCCACCGGCGCGCCGAGGCGCTGGTCCATTATCAGGCCGCCGCCCGGCTGTTGCCGAACGGCCTCCATACCCAACGCGAGTACCTCTACAACCTGCTGTTCGGCTGCCATTTCGACGAGGCCGACCGGATGGCCGCGGCTTTCCGCGCCGTCGTGCGGCACCACCTCGCCGCCGAGCGCGACTGGCGGCGCATCGCCGACGTGGTCTACCTCAGCGTCCTCGTCGCGCTGGACGACGCGCTGTTCCCGCCGATCTTCGAGCGCTTCGCCGCGCTGCTGCCCGAGGAGCCGGGGGCCATGGCACGGGCGCGCGCCGCCGCGCCGCCGCGCCCCGACGGCCGGCTGCGCATCGGCTATCTCTCGCCCAACTTCGGCAACCACCCGGTCGGCCACGTCACGCTCAGCCTCTACGGCCTGCACGACCGCTCCCGCTTCGAGGTCTTCGCCTTCTCGCTGGAGGACCGCGCCCACGAGGCCGAGCCCTTCCACCGCCAGATCCGCGCCGGCGTCGACCACTTCGAGGAGATCGGCCACCTGTCCGACGCCGCCGCCGCCGCCGCCATCCGCGCCCACGGCATCCACATCCTGATCGACCTCAACGGCTGCATGACGCCCAAGCGCCTGGGCATCCCGGCGCACCGCGCCGCCCCGGTCCAGGTCTACTGGCTGGGCCATGCCGGCGGCGTCGGCATCCCCAGCCTCGACTACCTCCTGGCCGACCGCGTCGTGGTGCCCGACGGCGAGCCGCGGCGCTACCGCGAGGCGGTGGCGCGGCTGCCCGACTGCTATCACGTCACCGACCGCGCGCCGATCGCCGCGGCGGTGAAGCCGCGGGCGGCCTACGGGCTGGCCGACGGCGCCGTCGTGTTCTGCGCCTTCAACAACCCGCAAAAGATCGACCGCGCCGGCTTCGGGCTGTGGATGGCGATCCTGCGCCAGGTGCCGGGCAGCCAGTTGTGGCTGACCCGCAACGACGATCCGGCGCTGGAGGCGAACCTGCGGCGGGCGGCGGAAGCGGCCGGGGTCGATCCCGGGCGGCTGGTGTTTGCCACCCGCGTGGCCGACAAGGCCGAGCATCTGGCCCGCCACGCCTTGGCCGACCTGTTCCTCGACACCGTGACGCTGACCGCCTCGACCACGGCGCTGGACGCGCTGTGGGGCGGGCTGCCGCTGCTGACGTTGCGCGGCTCCCGTTTTGCCGGGCGCATCGCGGCGTCGATGCTGACGGCGGTGGGGCTGGCGGAGATGATCGTCGACACGCCCGAGCGCTTTGTCGCCCAAGCGGTGGCGCTGGCGGGCGATCCGGCGCGCCTGAAGGGCTTGCGCGCCCGGCTGGAGCACCAGCGCAACAGCTTCCCGCTGTTCGACACCGAGCGCTTCGCCCGCCATTTGGAACGGGCGTTCGAGACGATGTGGGCCAATTTCCAGGCCGGGCGGCCGCCGCAAGACTTCGATGTGCCGGCTATCGGCGCTGGAGCGGTGCCGGCCGACCTGTCCGGCGTGGTGGCGGTGTGTCCCGGCGCCGGCCATCCCGCCCGGGCCTTCCCGCCGGCGCGGCTGGCCGACATCTGCCGGTGGCTGGCCCGCGATCCCGGCGTGCGCTTCGTGGTGCTGGGCGGCGAGGCGGAACGCCCGTTCGCCGAACGCTTGCCCGGCGCCCTGGATCTGACCGGCCGGTTGACGCCGGCCGAGGCAGCGGCGGTGATACGGGGGTGCAAGGCCGTCCTGTCCATGGACGAGGCGCCGGCGCGACTGGCGGCGGCGGAGGGCACGCCGGTGGTGGTCTTCACCTCCCATCCTTCGGCAAGCGATCCCGCCTACGAATCCGGCAAGGTCCTGCTGCTCCGCCCCGACAGCGCCCTGTGGCCGTGCGAGGACGGCTGCGCCGCGCCCGTGCCCCACTGCATCGCCAACGTCCAGGACGCCGAGGTGGCGGAGCGGATCGCCGCCTTCCTGTCGGGCCGCCCCTTCCCCCCGCCACCCCCATCGCGGGCGCCGGACTCCGGGTTGTCGGAACGCTGAGCCTTATCCCTGAGCTCGACTTTGCTCATTCGAGCCGTCTGCTTCCCAGCCTGAATGAGCAAAGTCGAGCTGAGTGAAGAAAAAAAGCGGCTTCTTCATCATGACATAGGGGAATTTCATTTTTCCGATGCCACCATAAGGCTACTATGACGCCGATTTCGAGCCCGTGACGTGCAGTAACAATCCTCTTTCAGAGGCCAACAGCGCCGCCCGGCGAGTCCCCGGTTCCCGCTGAATCGTGTTGTATACTTCCGCGCACGAAACCATTTAGGGAAAACTCTCCACAGTTTCTGTGGATATCTCCGTGCATAGTTGGGGAATGATGGTCGGCCGATCCCCCGCCCGCCACGGTTCAGCCTGTGAGTAAGTCGATATGCCCAAATTTTAGGCATTCACGAAGGTGTGATTTCCCCCCAGGGAACCGGGCTTAACCCGCCAGGTAGCCGCCGTCGAGCGGCAGCATGACGCCGGTGATCCACCGGCTGGCGTCGGACAGCAGGAAAGCCGCCGCGTCGGCCACATCCTGGGGCTGGCCGAAGCCCAGGGGATGGGCGGCCTTCAGGCCGGCGTTCTGCTCCGCCGTCAACAGGGCGAACTGCTGTTCGGCCCGCCGCCCCGCGACGATCCCCGGCGCCACGCCGTTGACGCGGATCTCCCGGTCGGCCAGTTCCAGCGCCAGGGTCTGCGTCGCCGACGCCAAGGCCGCCTTGGAGGCGGCGTAGAGCGCCCTTCCCTTCTGCCCGGTCAGCCCCGCCACCGAACCGACGAAGACGATGGCCGCCGGAACCGCCGCCACTCCCTTCCGCTGAAGCCCGCGCGCCAGCATCAGGCCCGAGCCGACGTTGAGCGTGAAGTAACGGTCCACCTGCGCCCGGTCGATCCGGCGCAACGGTGAATAGCCCTGGACGGACGCGGCATGGACGAGGCCGGAAAACGGCCCGCCGTCGTCGGCCAGCCGCGCCATCCAGCCCGGGATGGCGTCCAGGTCGGCCAGATCGACGGCGGCGACGATGTGATCGTCGGGCGATGGCAGCAACGCCCGCGTCTCCTCCAGCGGCTCCCGGCGGCGGCCGACCAGCACCAGCCGCGCGCCGAGGTCGGCGAGCGTCAGGCACAGGGCGCGGCCGATGTCGCTGTCGCTTGACGCCCCCGTGACCAGGATACGGCGGCCGGTGAGGGCCAGGGGATTGCGCATGGCTCAAGCCAGGGTAAGCGGTGGAAAGTCGTCGGGGATTTCGCTGACGCCCGGCGGGGCGATCGGGCCGATGTCGGCGATCAGCGCCCCCCACGACCAGCCGACCCCGAAGCCGGCCAGCAGCATCTTCATCCGCCCCCGGCTCAAGGGCTCGCCCAGGCGGTGGCTGATGGCCAGCGGGATCGAGGCGGAACTGGTGTTGCCGAAGTCCTGGATGTCCACCAGGAATTTGTCCTCCGCCACCCCGGTCTTCTTGCGCAGATGGTCGAGCATGAACTTGTTGGCCTGATGCATGACCACCATGTCGAGGTCGCCCAGGCCGACACCGGCGTGCTCCGTCACCTCGCGCAGCAAAGGCGGCACGGCGCGCAGGGTAAAGGCGAAGACCTCGGCGCCGTTGAGGCGCAAGCGCGAGTCCTCGAACAACCGGGCCTCCTCCTCGGGCGTGCGGGCGACCAGCCCCGGGGTCAGGTCGTGGCGCCGGCCGCCGGCCTTGACCAGGATATGCGGCGCCCCTCGCCCGTCGGTGCCGTAGCAGGCGTACATCGGTGCGGCGTCCTCGGCGCGCTCCAGCGCGATGGCGCCGCCGGCGTCGCCGAACAGCGGCAGGGTGGAGCGGTCGCCCGGCACGAGATGGCGGGTCGAGACGTCGCCGCACAGCACCAGCGCGCGGGTGGCGCTGGAGCCGCGCAGCAGTTGGCTGGCGATCCAGGTGCCGTAGACGAAGCCCGAGCAGCCGAGGTTGACGTCGAAAGCGGCGCAGGAGGTGGACAGCCCCAGCCGGCGTTGCATCACGCAGGCCGTGGCCGGCAGGTTGTAGTCGGCGTCCTGGCTGACGAAGATCAGCACCTCGACGCCGGCCGGGTCCCAGCCGAGCTGGGCCAGCAAGCCCTCGCCGGCCGCCACCGCCATGTCCGAGGCGCACAGATGGTCTGCCAGCACCCGGCGCGAGCGGACGCCGGTGGCGGCGTGGAGCTTGGCCGCCTCGTCGGCGGTGAACGGCTCCGGCGTCTCCACGAAGGAATGCCGCGCCCGGGGCACCGCCGCCCGGATGCCGGCGACCCGCACGCCTTCGATAACCGCCTTGACCATGTGCCGCCCTCGCTTGGAACCGGCGCCGACCATAACACGGCCGACGAAGCCTTATGAATGGTCACCGACCGCCAGGGCCGCCCAGTCCACGCCCGGCGACAGCCACTCCGGCTCGACATGGGTGGCGCGGCCGGGCAGCACCGAGATCAGGAAGCGACCCTTCTCCTGAAGCTCGAAAAAGGCGCAGTAGTCCTGCGGCATGCCCTCGGCGGTCCAGCGATCCCAGACCGCGCGGTCCGCCCGCAACGTGCCGGCCCGCGCGGCGAAGGTCATGGTGGTGCTGGCGGTGAACTTCCAATGGCTCGACGGCGTGCGGATCACCCGCGTCAGCTCGCCGCCGCAACGCACCACATGGGGCAGGCGCGAATCCTGCAAACTCAGGTACTTGTCGGCATGGTCGTAGAGGGTGACGTAGTCGGCCCGCGCCAGTCCTTCCAGGAGGTAGCCGCGCGGCTGCTCCAGATGGAGGTAGTCGTCCTCCAGAAGGTAGACCGCCCGGCCATCGTCCAACTCCAGGGCAAGGTCGCGCACGTAGCGCCAGGACAGGGAGTTGCCGAGGCTCGTCCGCTCGACGATCCGGTCAGGCTCCAGACCGGCCTGCGACAGGCACCGCCGAACCATGGCCACCAGGTCGTCCGTGGCATTGTCGGCGATCACCCTGAGCTCGGCCCCGTCCGGGCGGAAGGTATCGAGAAAGTTCCGCAGGCAGGTTTTCTTACCGGCGGTCTTGTGGTCGGGCCGACCGGAGCCGCTGATGCGGTAGTACACCATCACCGGCTCCGGGGCCGGCGTGGGTATGGCCCGGAAGTCGGGAGAGGGCGGCGGCCGGCTGGCTTCGTAGGCGTCCCACGGCCCGCCCTGGTTGCGCAGCTCGATAAGAGCCAGCAGCCGCCCGCCTTGCGCCTTCAGATAGGTCGGATCGGCGGCGACGGCCTGTTCGTAGCGCTCCAGGGCTTCCCGTGGCCGGTCCAGCCCCAGGAGAAGGGTGGCGACGTTGTACTGGGCGGGCGCCATCGCCGGGCGAAGAAGGGTGGCGTTGTGAAAACAGGCCAGGGCCTCGACGGGGCGGTTGCAGGCCATCAGCAGGGTGCCCAGCGAGGTATGCGCGTCGACCAGATCGGGTTGGAGGGTAATGGCCCTCATCCAGCAGACGGCGGCCTCGTTCGGCTGCTTCGCCTCCCAAAACAGGCAACCCAGCTCGAAATAGGACTGGACGTGCTGGGGAGTGAGTTCCAGCGTGCGCATGAAAAGGGCGGCGGCCGGTTCGGCCCGGTCGAGGCGGCGGAGAAGCCAGCCGGTGGCATAGGTCAGGCAGGGATCGTCCGGGCTGGCGTCGAGCTGGGCACGGCACAGGGCCAGGGCGGCTTCCAGCTCATCGGCCTGAACCAGCTTTATGATCCGCATGCGGGCGTGTTGATCCGTGTCCTTGGAACGTCTGTTCATGGCCTTCTCGCCGAAAAGGGGCCTGCCCCTACAGTTCGGTGTACAGGCGCAAGGCGTTGGCGAGAAGCGCCTTTTGCCGGCACGGCTCGTCGGCGTGCAGCGGCAGCATGGACAAGAACAGCAGCACGGTGATCGTCTTGACCGAGGGGGCCTCGACGGCGCGCCCCGCCAGCCGGGTCTGGCGGAACAGGACGGCCAATGCCCGGATGGCCTCGGTCTCCGGCAACTCGAAGGTCAGGTCATAGGGGGCGTGCTCCTCCAGATGATAATAACCGGCCATGATCATGTCGTAGCGGCCGACCATCGAATGGCGGACCTTGGCGAGGTCGTAGCGGATGTCGCCCCACGGCGTGGGGGTGCCGTCGGCGGCCATGCCCCGGGGGTCGATGACACGCACGGTTTCCAGCCGGAAGTCGTAAAAGACGTTGGAAAAGCACAGATCGCCGTGGACGAGGCAGAGATCGTCCGGCGCCGGGGGCTCCAGGCGCGCCGCCAGATCGTTCAGGATGGCGGCCAGCGACGGCAGGGGGCGGCCGTTGAGGCGCCAGGGCCGTTCCAGGTCGAGCCGCGCCGCCTCGGCGTAGCGATGGAGCCGCGCGCGGGTCTTGGCGACGCACAGTTCCATCGCCTGCGTCGCCACGCCGGCGCGCTCGGCGGCCGGCACGGGGTGGGCCATGCAGCCGCGCAGGAACTCGTCCAGCCCCGCCAGGATGCCCCGCCACACGAACGGCGGCAGCCGGCCGAACACGAACAGGTCGCTGAGCGTGGGCAGGAACAGATGCTCGATGGCGTAGCCCGGAATCCCGTCCACCACCTCCTCGCCCACGAAGGCCGGGGTGTGGAGCCGCATCGGCCCGGGCAGCGCGCGATACCAGCCGGCCTCGGCCGCCATCTTGGCGCCGTCCCGGCTTGCCTTGCGCACGGTGCGCCGGGTCACGCTCAGGCGGTTGAAGGCGCGCGCCCGGTTCAGTTCCGCCTTGGACTGGTAATAGGTGGGCAGGCTGCCGAAGTCGAGCCACGGCCCCGCCTCGACCGGCGTCAAGCCCGCCCCGTGGGCGTAAAGCGTCAGTCCCCGGATGAAGTCGCCGCCCGACGCCGCGATGGCCGCCGTCAG
Source organism: Azospirillum sp. (assembly GCF_035627195.1). Lineage (GTDB taxonomy): Bacteria > Pseudomonadota > Alphaproteobacteria > Azospirillales > Azospirillaceae > Azospirillum. The sequence goes on along the minus strand of NZ_DASPMG010000043.1, from coordinate 100,724 downwards.
CCGGGCGCCGTCGCTGAACGCGAAATAGCCCGACAGCACCTTGCGTTCCTGCCGGTCGCTGCCCAGCCCATAATCGAAGGCGAAGGCGCCGTCGGCACCCGTCTCCACCTCGCTCCAACGGTAGTAGGCACGCGGGCTGCCCACCGTCACCACGTCGAGGGAGTCGAGCGGCAGGTCGCGGATCAGGGTATCGCCGTGCAGGAGGCGCACCGGGCCGCCGCTCCATCCACCCGCCTCCAGGCAATGGAGGATCGACCAGCCGAGCGTCAGGCCCGCCGGCACCCGCAGCACGACCACCCCCAAGCGGTCCAGCAGGTCCCGGTCCATGGGATCGAGGGCGAAATCCTCCGGCAGCGACAGGTGGACCGGCTCACCGGCCCCTTCGCGAAGAACGGCCGTGATCTCCTGAAGCTGATGGACGAACAGCCGGCGGTTGCCCACCGGCAGGAAGGCGGGCGGCAGCAGGCCGAACTCCGCGCTGAGTTCCGGGGCGACGTAGGCGGCCGAGGTGATCAGGAACATGCGGGCGTCTTGCCGGAAGCGGTGAAGGGCGGCCGGTATTGTGCGGCAAGCGGCGGGCGTGGCCAAGATGGTGTTCTCGGAAGGGGTGGGGCGAAATCGGCGACCGTCCAAGGGGGGCTTGCGCCGCCTGGGGCGGGTGGTCACACTGCGGGTCCCGATCCCGACCGCGCCGATCCCCAAGGACTCCCCCATGGCCGACGACTTCCGCGACCGCGTCCGCCGCCGGACCGAAGCCGGCTACCACTACGCCATGGGCAACGCGCTGCTGGTGGACGGCGATCTGGCGGGGGCGGTCGCGTCCTTCGAGCGTGCCGTCACCGTGGACCCCGGACACGCCGGCGCCTGGGACAACATGGCCGAAGCCCTGGACGCCGCCGGCCACCCGCCGGCCAAGGCGGCGGAGGCCCGCGCCCGCGCCCGCGCCACGGGAAGCGACGCGGGCGGGGCGTGGTACGATCTGGCCCTCCTGTGCGAGCGGCGCGGCCGTTACGACGAGGCGGTGTTCCTGCTCCAGACCGCGCTCGACCATCGGCCGGGCGCGGCCGAGTTCCACGCCGCCCTGGGGGACACGCTGCGCCTTCAGGGCCGGCTGGAGGAGGCGCGCGCCGCCTACCGCCGCGCCATCGACCTCGATCCCCGGGGGCGCGCCGTCGTTCGCCTGCGCGATCTGGCGCGTGACGACCTGCGGCTGGCCGAAAGCCTGGAAGCGGAACAGGGAGCGCAGGCCGCGCTCGCCTCCTGGCGCGCGGCGGCCGACACCGATTCCGGGCTGGTGGAGGCCCATGCCGGGCTGGTGCGCGCCCTGGACGGGCTGGGCCGCCTGCCGGAAGCGGCGGCCGCCGCGCTCGGTCTTGCCCGGGCACTGTCCCGGCGGGAACGCTGGCCCGAGGCCGAGGCGGTGTTCCGCCAGCTCGTGGCCTTCGCCCCCAACCATGCCCCGGCCCACGCCGGTCTTGCCGAGGTGCTGGCCAAGCTGGAGCGCCGGGCCGAGGCCATCGCCTGCTGGCGCCAAGCCGCCGACCTCACCCCCGACGCCGCCCCGCAGGCCGGCAAGATCTGGTTCGAGCTCGGCCGGGCGCTGGTGTTCGCAGGCCGCCCGGCGGAAGCCGAGGCGGCGCTTCGCCGGGCGCTGGCGTGCGGGAACGCCGCCATCCAGGTCCGCAACTTCCTGGGTGACGCGCTGCTCGCCCAAGGCCGGCAGGACGAGGCGGAGGCGGTCTGGCGCGAGGCGCTGGCCATCAGCCCCAACGCGCTGTGGGTGCTCCTGCGCCTGGGCCGGCAGCTTGTCGCCCGGGGAGCCTTGGCGGAGGCCATCGGCCTTTTCACCAAGGCCACGGCCCAGGCGAACGCCCCGACCGAGGCGTTTGCCGGGCTGGGCACCGCCCTGGCCGCGCAAGACCGCCTGCCGGAAGCCCTGGCGGCCTGCGAGACGGCCCTGGAACGGAGCCCCGACCATCCCGCCACCCTGGCGGAGCTGGCCGAAACCTTGGCCGGGCTGGGCCGCGCGGATCGGGCGGCCGACGCCCAGGCGCGGCTCGCCCGTCTCCTCCTCGACCGCAAGCGCCTGGGCGAAGCGGAACAGGCCGCCCTGGCCGCCCTGGCGCTCGATCCGGACAGGGCGGCCGCCCATGCTGCCCTGGGTCACGTCCGCCACGCCCAGGGGCGGGCGGAAGACGCCGCGGCGGCGTGGACGCGGGCGGTCGCCCTTGATCCCACGCCGGGCGAAACGCACCATCATCTGGCCCAGGCGCTGACGGTCTTGGGGCGAACCGCCGAGGCCGCCGAAGCCCGGCGTCTGGCGTTGGAAGCCGACTGGTGGTGATGGCGTAAACCTTCGGGAACAAGGAGAAACGGATGACCATCGTCGTGACGGGCGCCGCCGGCTTTATCGGCGCCCACCTCACCCGGGCGCTGCTGGCACGCGGCGAACGCGTGGTCGGCGTGGACAGCCTGAACGATTACTACCCCGTGACCCTGAAGGAGGCCCGGCTGGGCCTCTTCCGGGATGATCCCGCCTTCACTTTCGTGCGCGCCGACATCGCCGACCCGGACGCCATCGGCGGTCTGTTCACCCGGCTGGAGGCGCGGGGGCAGCCGATCACCGGCATCGCCCATCTGGCGGCACAGGCCGGGGTGCGCTATTCGCTTACCAACCCCTATGCCTACGTCCAGGCCAACGTCATGGGCCAGGTGGTGATGCTGGAGGCCGCCCGCCGGCTGTCCCATCTGCGGCATCTGGTTTACGCCAGTTCCTCCTCGGTCTACGGCGCCAACACCAAGCTGCCGTTCGCCGAGGACGACCGCGTCGACCGGCCGGTATCGCTTTACGCCGCCAGCAAGCGGTCGGCCGAACTGATCAGCCATACCTACAGCCAGCTTTACGGCCTGCCGGCGACGGGCCTGCGCTTCTTCACCGTCTACGGCCCGTGGGGCCGCCCCGACATGGCGCCGTGGCTGTTCACCGAAGCGATCACCCGCGGAGAGCCGATCCGGCTGTTCAACAACGGCCGCATGCGGCGCGACTTCACCTACATCGGCGACATCGTGGCCGGCGTGACGGCGGCGCTGGACCGCCCGCCCGAACCGGACGCCGACGGGGTGCGGCACCGGGTATACAACCTCGGCAACCATCAGGCCGAGGAGCTGGGCCGCTTCGTCGCCATCCTGGAACAGGCGATCGGCCGCCCGGCGATCCGCCGGTTGGAACCCATGCAGCCGGGCGACGTGGAGGCGACGTTCGCCGACATCGAGGCCAGCCGCCGCGACCTGGGGTTCGCGCCCGGCACATCGCTGGAAGACGGCCTGCCCCGCTTCGTCTCCTGGTACAAGGGCTATCACGGGCTGGCGTAAGCGGGGCGCGCCCGCACATCTCCTTACGCAACACACCCAATAGCAAACAGGCTATCAATCCACGATTCTCGGCCCCGTCAGCATAAAGCACGGCGGGCGCGCGGATGATCAAAGTCGTTTTCCTGCATATTCCCAAAACCGCGGGAACGTCGATGATGAAAAACATGGCCGGACATTACGAAGAGAGCCGGTGCCTGTTCTCATCCGGCCTCGCCGATCTGGCCTATTTGACCGACGCGGAACTGGCGGGGTTCGATTACATCCATGGCCACTTCGGTTACCGCCTGTTCCGGCGTCTCAACCTGCCGCACCGCAAGGTCACGACCTTGCGCCATCCGGTCGACCGGGTGGTGTCGCTGTACCATTATCACCGATCGGTAGACGAGCCGCAGCAGATGGCCTGGCTGACCAAGCGCCTGACGCTGGAGGAATTCATCGACAGCGATCACGCCGTGATCCGCGCCAACGTCGACAACGGCCAGACCTGGCAGCTTTTCCACGATATCCCCCCCTTCTGCCGGGCCCAGTACCGGCACTGGCGGGGCCGGGACATCCTGGCCCAGGCCAAGGAAAACCTGGCGGGTTTCGACGTGGTGTGCATCCAGGAACACTTCGCGGAGAGCCTGGATACTCTGGAGGAGCGGCTGGGATTGCCCCTGAACCGGCGCGCCCGGGCCAACGTGAATGCCCACCGGCCACGGCTGACCGATGTGCCGCAACGTATCCTGGACAAGATCGCCGACCGCAACCCGCTGGATATGGAACTCTACGAAACCGCCGTCGTCCGGCTCCGGTCGTTGACGGCAAGGGCGCTCCAGCCCTCCTTCGCCTGAAGAGGGACGGTTCAGCGACGGGCGGGGACGCCGGTCAGGTCAGGTCAGGCCGCCGCCTCACCACTCCAGCGGCTTGGCCGCGAACTTCTCGTTGACCTCGACCACGCCGCCGCAGGAGCGCACCAGCGCCGCCAGTTCCTCCGGCACGCCGATCCCGTGCCACGCCCGGTTGGCGTAATGGAAATCCCGGCCTTCGAGAACGGCGTGAACCGTGTCGGACGGACGGTCGGAGAAGCGGATGACCACCGCACGCACACCCCAGCAGGCGGTGTCGGCGTCATGATTCCAGGTCTTTTGCGCTGACATGGTGCTCTCCCCCTCAAAAGACTTCCGGTGGGGCGGACTGCATCGGCCAGCCCTCTTTTTCCGATTATCTTTATCCAGTTTGCACCAAAATGCCAGTCAGACGAATGCGGCACCTCGGCGCATAGCGCCAAAGTCTGGATCAAACGTTACGGCAACTTGGGAGGGCGGCGTGCGACGCCGCCCTCCCGGCGCATCAGAAGATGACGAAGTTGGACGAGGTCATGCCGGTGATGGTGGTGACGCCCTCCAGCGACGCCAGATGCACGACGTTGGCGCCGGCCCCGTTGGTGCCGACGTTGCTGTCGTAGATCATCTGGAAGCTTGCCGCCGCCCCGGTCTGGAAGAACACGACCATCCCGGTGCCCCCCGACGCCGCGCCGAAGCTGGTGAGGACCGCGTCGACCGCCGCCGCCGAGGTCCAGGACGCCTGGGTGTCGGTAAGGACCAGGACGTTGGCGGCGAAGCCGGACATCGGGCTGACCAGGGTGCCGGAGCCGCCTTCGGCGTAAGTGAAGGTGCTGCCGTCCCACGTCCCTTCGGCGTAGCTGATGGAACTGCCGCGCAGGCTCAGGTTGGCGTCGCCCAGATGGAAGCCGTCCGTTCCCGCCACGAAACCGGAAATGGTGTCGCCGCCGCTGACCGCCGTTCCCGCGCCGTCGCCGGTGGCGGTGTAGAAGAAGTAATTGGTGCCGCTGCCGGCGATCAGGTCATCGCTGCCGCTGCCGCCGTGGATCGAGTTGGTGCCGCCGCCGCCCACCAGGGTGTCGTTGCCCGCCTCGCCCCACAGAATGTCGTTGCCGCCGCCGCCCGCAAGACTGTCGGAGCCGCTGCCGCCGTACACCGTGGCGTTGCCGGCGCCGACGACCACGAGGTCGGTCTGGGAGGAGCCCTGGACGGTTTCAACCCCGGCGACGGTAACGGTGTTGGCCCCGGCATCACTCAAGGTCAGGCTGTCGGAGCCGCTTCCCAGATTGACGAAGCCGTTGGTCACCGTGGCCGAGAAGACCACCTGGTCGACGCCGGAATTCCCGGCGATGGTTTCGGTGCCGGCGACGGTCAGCGTGTAGTCGCCCGCCTTGGACAGGACCAGACTGTCGGCGCCGTCGCCCAGGTCGATGATGCCGTTCGTCAACGCCTGCCCCAGCAGGATGGTGTCGCTCCCGGAGCCGCCCTGGACGGTTTCGACGTTGACGGTGGTCACCGTGTTGGCGCCGGCGGCCAGATGCAGGGCATCCTGCGCGTTGCCCAGATTGACATAGCCGTACGCGACCGCCGCGCTCAGCACGATGTCATCGGAGCCGGCGTTGCCCTGCACGGTTTCGACGCCGCCCACGGTCAGGGTGTAATCGCCGCCCGTGGACAGCAGGATCAGGGTGTCCGCGCCGTTGCCCAGGTTGAAGATTCCCGCCGCCTGCGGTGCCCGGACGACGATGGTGTCGTTGTTGCCCGACGCGTGCAGGGTTTCGACGTCGCCGATGGTCAGGGTGTTGGCGGCACCGCCCGCCATCACCAGAGTGTCCTCGCCGTCGTCCAGGTCGACGAGTCCGGCGGTGGCGACGTTGCCCAGCACCACCGTGTCGGCGCCGGTGCCGCCGTAGACGCTCTCCACATTGACGGCCGTCAGGGTGTTGGTGCCGCCGGCCAGGACGAGCAGGTCGACGGCGGCGCCGAGATCGACGATGCCCAAGGTCTGGGCGCTCCCCACCACCACGATGTCCTGGCTGGTGCCGCCGATCACGGTTTCGACGCCGGAAACGGTCAGGGTGTTGGTGCCGTTGGCGAGATCCAGCCGGTCCGAGCCGCTGCCGAGGTCGATCAGCGCCTGGGTCGTGGCGCGGCCGGCGACGATGATGTCCTGACCGCTGCCGCCGGCGATGGTTTCGATGCCGTAGACGGTCAGGGTGTTGGTGCCAGCGGCGAGAACCAGCCGGTCGTCGCCCTCGTCCAGGTTGATGAAGCCGAAGGACTGGGCCTGGCTGAGAACGAGGGTGTCGGCGCCGGTGTTGCCGAAAATCGTCTCGACATTGGTGGCGGTGACCGTGTTCTCGCCGGCGTACAGCGCCAGACGGTCCGAACCGCTCGCCAGATCGACCCAGCCGTTGCCCAAGGCGGCGCCGAGCACGATCAGGTCGGCCTGCGAGCCTTGGCTCACGATGCTTTCGGCATGGCGGACGGTCAGGGTGTTGGCGCTGCCGGAGGCGAGCGAAAGGACGTCGCGGTCGCCATCGCCCAGGTTGATGTGGCCGGCGGACTGGGATGTCCCGAGCGTGACGGTGTCGTTGCCGGTGCCGCCGGTCAGGGTTTCGGCGTTGGACACCGTGAGCGTGACGCCCGAGGCCGTGACGATCAGGCTGTCGGAACCGCCGCCGAGATCAACGATCCCGGGCGAGGATGCCGCGCCGATGGTGACGAGATCGGTCAGGGAGCCGCCGGCCAGCGTCTCGACGCCATTGACGGTCAGGGTGTTGGCGGTGTTGGCCAGCGTCAGACGGTCGCTGTCCGCCCCCAGATCGATCACGCCGGCAGTCAGCGCGTCGCTCAGCGTAATGGCGTCGCCGCCGGTGTCGCTCAGCACGGTTTCGACGGAAACCAGCGTCAGGGTGTTGCCGCCGGCGGCCAACCGCAGGCTGTCCGAGCCGCCGCCCAGGTTGATCGTACCCCCGGTCCGCACCTCTCCCAGGACCACGGCGTCGGCGCCGCCATCGCCCACCAGGGTTTCCACCCCCACCACGGTCAGGGTGTTGGACGCCACGGCGAGCCGGAGGCTGTCGGAGCCCTGGCCCAGGTTGATCAGCCCCGAGGTCTGCGCCGCCCCCAGGGTGATGTCGTCGCCCAAGCTGCCGCCGACGATGGTTTCGACGCCGCTGGCGGTCAGGGTGTTGGCGCCGTTGTACAGCGCCAGCGAGTCCTCGCCGCCGCTCAGGTTGACGAAGGCGGCCGTGACGGCGGCGCCCAGGGTGATGGTGTCCTGGTCGTTGCGGCCGATGATGCTTTCGACCCCGGTCACCGTCAGGGTGCTGGAGCCGTCCGCCAGCCGCAGCCGGTCGCTGCCGCCACCCAGGTTGACATGGCCGTCGCTCTGGCCGTTGGCCAGGATGATCTCGTCGTCGCCCACGCCGCCGACGATGGTTTCGATGCCGTCGACGGTCAGGAGATTGTCGGCGGCGGCCAGCTTCAGGCTGTCCGAGCCACCGCCGAGATTGACCGTGGTGGCCGCCTGGCCGGTGCTCAGCGTGATGATGTCGCCGGCGCCGGCACCGATCAGCGTTTCGACGGAACCGATGGTCAGCGTGTTGCTTCCGTCGGCCAGCACCAGACTGTCGGAGCCGTCGCCCAGATTGAGGACGCCGCTGTCGAGCCGGGTCAGGAGATGGATGACGTCGTTGCCGCTGTCGCCCTGGATGGTTTCGACGTTGGCCACGGTCACGGTGGCCCCGGCGGTCCCGATCGACAAGGTGTCGGAACCGTTGCCTAAGTTGATGAAGGCGCCGTCGCCGCTGGCCAGCACCGTCACGGTATCGCCGCCGCCGCCGGCGATCAGGGTTTCGACGTTGGCGACCGTCAGGGTGTTGGCGCCATCCGCCAGGATGAGCTGATCCAGTCCGTCGCCGAGATTGACGGCCCCTCCCGTCACGGCGGCGACGAGAGTGACGATATCGACGTCGTTGTGGCCGACGACGGTTTCGACCCCCCTCACCGTCAGGGTGTTGGCGCCGTCCGCCAGCCGCAGCGTGTCCGAGCCGTCGCCCAGGTTGATCGTACCGGAGGTCTGCTGGACGAGAAGGGACACGGTGTCGTTGCCCTGGCCGGCGACCAGGGTTTCGATGCCGCCGAGCGTCACCGTGTTGCCGGCACTGCCCAGGGTCAGGCTGTCGGAGCCGTCGCCCAGGTTGATCAGCCCCGCCAGCGCTCCCGTCACCACCAGGATGTCGTTGCCGGCACCGCCGATGAGCGTTTCCGTCCCGCCGATGGTCAGGGTGTTGCCGCCGTCCGCCAGCCGCAGGCTGTCGTTGCCGGCGCCCAGCGTGATGAGGCCGGAGGCGAGATTGCCGCCGAGGATGACGCTGTCGGCGCCGGCGCTTCCCGTCAAGGTTTCGACCCCGGTCACCGTCAGGCTGCCGGTTCCCGTCGCCAGCGTCAGCGTGTCGCCGCCGCCGCCCAGGTTGAGGAAAACCGTTTCGTCGCCGCCGCGGAACACGATGGCATCGTCGCCGCTGCCGCCGGTCAGGGTTTCGACCGCCTCGACGGTCAGGGTGTTGGCGCCGTTGGCGAGTTGCAGGCTGTCGGCGCCGGCCGCCAGCGCGATGACGCCGCTGGTGAGGGTTTCCGCCAGGACGACGAGATCGGCCTCCCCGCCGCCCGCCAGCGTCTCCACTCCCCACACCGTCAGGGTGTTGGCATCGCTGGCGGCAAGGGTCAGGCTGTCGGCGCCTTCTTTCAGGTCGATCCGGCTCTGGCCCGCCTCGATCAGGGTCACCGTATCGGAGCCGGTGTTGCCGACCAGGGTTTCGACCCCGGTGACCGAGAGGGTGTTGGCGCCCGAGGCCAGCACCAGGCGGTCGCTGCCCTCGCCCAGGTTGATGATGCCGCCGGCCAGGGACGCGGCAAGGAGGATGATGTCGGCGGCACCGTTGCCGATCAGGGTTTCCACCCCCTGGACGGTCAGGGTGTTGGTGCCGTTGGCCAGTTCGAGACGGTCGGCGCCGTCGCCCAGGTTGACGATGCCGACGGTAAGCGTCGCGTCCAGCACGATGGTGTCGGCGGCGCCGTTGCCGATCAGGGTTTCCACCCCGCTCACGGTAAGGAGACTGGCGCCCGACGCGGCGGCCAGGGTCAGGGTATCGCCGCCTTGGCCGAGATTGATGAGGCCGCCCGCCAGCGTGGCCGCCAGAACGATGGTGTCGCCGTCGGCGTTGCCGACCAGGGTTTCGACGCCGCGGATGGTCAGCGTGTTGCTGCCGGCGGCCAGCCGCAGGTTGTCGCTGCCGGCGGCAAGGTTGATGAAGCCGGCGGTCAGCGCGGCCGACAGCGTGATGTCGTCGTTGCCCGACCCTCCCTGCACGCTCTCGACGCCGGTCAGGGTCAGGGTGCTGTCGCCCTCGGTCAGGGCCAGAATGTCGGCGCCCAACCCCAGGTTGATCCGCCCGCCGGTCAGGGCGGCCCCGAGAGTGATGATGTCGTTGCCGTCGGCGGCGACGAGGCTTTCCACCCCGCGCACCGTCAGGCTGTTGCCCTGGCCGAGCAGGGTCAGGCTGTCGCTGCCGCCGCGCAGGAAGATCTGGCCGCCGGTCTGCGCCGTCATCAGGGTGATGATGTCGGCGTCGTCGTTGCCATGGAGGGTTTCCACGCCCAGGACCGACAGCAGATTGGTGCCGCCCGAGGTCAGGGCCACGGAGTCGGCGCCGGTCCCCAGGTTGAGCACCCCTCCCGCGGAGAAGACTGCCGCCAGCGTCAGCTGATCGCTCCCCGTCCCGCCGACGACCGTCTCGATGTCCTGGATGGTGAGAAGGTTGGAGCCGTTGGCAAGAACGAGGCGGTCGTTGCCGTCGGCCAGATTGATGATCCCGGCGGTCTGCGCGCGCATCAGCGTGACGCTGTCGGCGCCGTCGGCGCCGGTAAGGGATTCGGTCCCGCCGACCGTCAGGGTGTTGATGCCTTCGGCGAGTTGCACGACATCGCTGCCGTTGCCAAGCGTGATGACGCCGTGGGTCAGGGCGGTGGTCAGGACGATGGTGTCGTTGCCGGCGCCGCCGGTGAGGGTTTCCACGCCGATGGCGGTCAGGGTGTTGCCGGTCGAGGCGAGTTGGAGCCGGTCGTTGCCGCCGCCCAGGTTGACCAGCCCGCCGTCGAGGGCGGTAAGGAAGGTGATGGCGTCGGCACCGCCGTTGCCGATGAGGGTTTCGACGTTGCGGAGGCTGAGCGTGTTGGTACCGGCGGCCAGGGCCAGGAAGTCGCTGCCGCTGCGCAGGTTGATCATCCCGCCGCCGATGGCGGCACCGAGGACGATGGTGTCGTTGACCGTGCCGCCGATCAGGGTTTCGACGGCCAGCAGCGTCAGACTGTTGCCGGCGTCGGCGAGTTCCAGATGGTCGGCGCCCGCCCCCAGAGAGATCCGGCCGCCGGTCACTCCGCCCACCAGGACGACCCGATCGGCTCCGCCGGTGCCGACGATGCTCTCCACGCCGACCAGCGTCACCTGGTTGACGCCGTTGGCCAGGGTGATCTGATCGTCGCCGCCGCCCAGGTTGATGATGGCCCCGGCCTGACCGGCGGCCAGCACGACGACGTCCCGGCCCGAGCCGCCGTCGAGCGTCTCGACGCCGCCGACCGTGAGCGCGTTGCCGCCGTCGCCGAGCCGGAGGCTGTCCGCCCCCGCCGCCAGATTGACGGTGCCGCCGGTGATGCCGTCGGTCATGACCAGCGTGTCGGCGCCCGCCAGGCCCTGCACGACCTCGACGCCGCGCACCGTCAGGGTGTTGATGCCGTTGGCCAGCCTCAAGCTGTCCCGGCCGGCGCCCAGGTCGATCAGGCCGGACGCCGTGGGACTGGTCATGGCGATGGTGTCGGCGCCGCCACCGCCGATGATCGTCTCGGCCCGGAGAACCGTCAGCGTGTTGGCGCCGTTGGCCAACGTCAGGATGTCGTTGCCGCCGCGCAGGTCGATGACGCCGCCGGCCTGAAGCGCGGTCAGAGTCACCGCGTCGTCACCGCCGCCGCCGGTCAGGCGCTCGACGCCGGCCGCCCGCACCGTGTTGTTCCCCTCCCCCGACAGGGTCAGGGCATCGGCTCCCTTGCCCAGGCTGATGCTCCCGGCGGTAAGCACGCTGGACAGGATGACGGTGTCGCCGACCGTCCCTCCCGTTACGGACTCCACGTTGGCCAGGGTGAGCCTGTTGCCGGCGTTGGCCAGCGTCAGCCGGTCTCCGCCGCCACCGAGATCGATGGTGCCGGTCTGGCCGACGCTGAGGACGATGGTGTCGCCGCCGTCACCGCCGATCAGGGTTTCCACCCCGCGCACCGTCAGGGTGTTGCCGCTGCCCAGGAGCTGCAGCCGGTCCATCCCGCCGCCGAGGTCGTAGCGGCCACCGGCCTGCGCCGCGGCCACCGTGATCTCGTCCTGGCCGGCGGCGGCGGTGACGCTTTCGATGCCGCTGACGGTGACGACGTTGCTGAAGCTCCCCAACGTCAGGCGATCGGCCCCGGCGCCGCCGTCCACCGACGTGCCGTCGGGCGCCGCCCGCGCGGAGAGATTGATGAAATCTGCCCCGGTGCCGGCGTCGATGCGGTCGGCCCCGCCCAAGCCCAGGATGGTGTCGTTGCCGGCCTGGCCGTTGATGGTGTCGGCCTCGGCCGTTCCGCTCAGAGTCTGGCTGGAAGCGTTACCCGTGACGATGGCCATGGAAGTCCCTCAACGACAATGCCGGTGCTTCCCACAGGTGGTATACTACCCGAGGGGGCCTCTCTAAGCCTTTTTTAAACGTACGCAACCGCCCGCATCCCCGGCCCCACTTTGCCCCGGCCCCACTTTGCCCCGGCCCGACTTTGCCCCGGCCCCGACTTTGCCCCGGCCACGCGCCGGTGCGCGTGGAACAGGCGGCATGCTATTGTCGGGGCGCAAGGCCGGTCCTTGCCGCCGTTTCCCATCCGCCTCCCCAGGAAGCCCGCCCTTCATGGCCGTCAGCATCATCCAAGGAGCAAGGATCGCCGGGCTCGTCTCCTGCCTGCCGGAACGGCGGGAGGACACGGCCGATCTGGCAACCCGCTTCGGCGAGGCCACGGCCGCCCGCATCGCCAAGGCGACGGGGATCGAGGCCCGCCGGCTGGCGGCCCCGGACCAATGCGCCTCCGATCTGGCCGAGGCGGCCGCCCGCGACCTCATGGACGGCCTGGGCTGGGAGCCCGGTGCCATCGACCTCCTGGTCTTCGTGTCGCAAACCCCCGACCACGTCCTGCCGGCCACCGCCTGCCTGCTGCACCGCCGGCTCGGCCTGGAGCGGCGCTGCGCCGCCTTCGATCTCAGCCTCGGTTGTTCGGGGTTCGTCTACGGCCTGTGGTCCGTGGGTGCGCTGCTGGCCACCCTGCCGGCCGGCGCCCGCGCCCTCCTGCTGGTCGGCGACACCACCTCACGCCTCATCGATCCTCTCGACCGCTCGGTCGCCCCGCTGTTCGGCGACGCGGCGGCGGCGGTGGCGCTGGTGCGCGACGGCCAAGCCGGGCCGATGACCTTCGATCTCGGCAGCGACGGGGCCGGCGCCCCCTACCTGATGGTGCCCGGCGGCGGCATGCGCCGGCCGGCGGCCGAACCGGCCGCGCCGGCCACCTTGTTCATGGACGGCACCCAGGTCTTCGCCTTCACTCTGCGCGAGGTGCCGCGCTCGATCGCCGCCACGCTGGAGGCGGCAGAGTGGTCCATCGCCGACGTCGATCATATCGTGCTGCACCAAGCCAACGCCCAGATGATCCGCCACCTGGGCCAGCGCATCGGCGCGCGGCCCGAGCGGATGGTGCTGGCGCTGGCCGACGTCGGCAACACCAGTTCCGCCTCCATTCCGCTGGCCCTGACCCAGGCGCTGGCGGCCACCCTGACCGGTCCCCGCGCCGACGGGGGGGGCTGCCGGCTCCTTCTCAGCGGTTTCGGCACCGGCTGGTCCTGGGGCACGGTGGCGCTGGCCTGCCCACCGCTGGCGGTATGCCGGACCATCGCGCTGGAGGAGGGGGGCCGGTCGCGGCCGAGTCCGGCGCCTCCTTTTGCGCTTGACCCTGATAAGACCAAAAGTTAGTGGGAAGACAGGCTTTTCGGGATAAGGTCGCCCTTTGCCGCTGCACGGAACTTACCGGGTGCATCCCGTGATATCGAGGAGCGAAGAGTTCGTCTCTCCTTCACGCCTTGATCCCGATGCGCGCGAAGGGAAACCGGCGGCCCTGACCTGACGACATCTCCCCTCCTGCCGGCCTTGCGCAAACATTTCATTGGACGTGAACACATGGACACCTGGACGCACGGGTACGTCGCCGAAATCAACTACACCCACGGCTTCTATCGTGAACTGACCCCGGCCCACCTGAGCCTGGCCCTGCTGCTGAAAGGTATCCGGCCGCCCTCCCTCACCGCTCCTTTCGCCTATTGCGAACTCGGCTGCGGCCAAGGTGTCAGCGCCAACATTCACGCCGCCGCCAATCCGGCGGGCGTCTTCTGGGCCACCGATTTCAACCCGGCGCACGCCGCCGGCGCCCGCCACCTCGCCGAGGCGGCCCAGTCCACCAACGCCGTCTTCTTCGACAACAGCTTCGCCGAATTCCTGGAAGCCGACACGCCGGCCTTCGACTTCATCTGTCTGCACGGCGTCTATTCCTGGATCAGCGAGGAGAACCGCCGCGTCATCGCCGAAATCATCCGCCGCAAGCTGAAGCCGGGCGGCATCGTCTACAACAGCTACAACTGCCAGCCCGGCTGGGCGTCGGCCATGCCGTTGCGCGAGCTGATGACCGGCCACGCCGCCCATTCGAACGAGCCGATCGTCGGCCGCATCAACAAGGCCCTGGAGTTCGCCGACCGGCTCAAGAGCCTCGGAGGGGGCTACTTCGCCCAGAACCCCGCGGTCGCGCCGCGCCTGGAGCGGTTGTCGGGCATGTCGCGCAACTATCTGGCCCACGAGTACTTCAACCGGGACTGGCACCCGCTGTATCACTCCGACGTGGCCCGCGAGATGGGGCTGGCCAAGCTGCAATTCGCCGCCTCGGCCCACTTCGGCGACCACATGGACGTGCTCAACTTCTCGGCCGATGCCCAGAAGCTGCTGGCGGAAATCGGTGACGCCACGTTCCGCGAGGTGGTCCGCGACTTCATCATCAATCAACAGTTCCGCCGCGACATCTTCGTCAAGGGCAGCACCCGGCTGGCGCCCTCGGAGCACCAGGCGATCTTGCGGGAAACCCGCTTCGCCCTGTTGATCCCGGCCGCCAACCTGCCGGAAACCGCCACCTTCCCGGTGGGGTCGGTCACCCTGCGCAAGGAAATCTACGGGCCGATCGTGGAGCTTCTCGCCCGTGGCCCCATGACCCTGGGCGAACTGGTGGACGACAAGTCGCGCGCGGATCTGACCTATTCCCAGGTGTTGCAGGCGCTCACCGTGCTGCTGGCCCAGGGCCATGTGGCGCCGGCCCTGCCGCGGCAGGGTGAGACGGAGCGGCGCTCCCGGACGAACGCCTTCAACGCGGCGATCCTGCAAAAGGCCTTGCACTCGGACGAGGTGCAGTATCTCGCCTCGCCGGTTACCGGCGGCGGCGTCTCGGCGTCGCGCCTTGACCAGCTCTTCATCCTGGCCATGCAAAAAGGCGAAGACCCCGCCCTTTTCGCCTGGCGGGTCTTCGCCCAGCAAGGGCAGCGCCTGATCAAGGACGGCAAGCCTCTGACCACCGAAGAGGAGAATCTTGCCGAACTGCGCGAGAAGGCGGCTCTCTTCCGCGAGAAGACCTGTTCCACCTTGCTCGCCCTCGGCGCCATAGCCGCCTGATCCGGACACGCTTCCGCACGAGATACCGGCCGATCCGCCCCATGGGCGGCGGCCGGGGTGCGAATACCTTTGAAGTTCTTGCGGCGACGCGGCGACACGCGAATAGTACGCATCCCGTGCTGTTCCTTGATCCGATGCCGGCCAGAAAGCGAGCTTAAGCGACCGTGAGCACCACCGCAGCCGACCCTCTCGACGAGTTCCCGCACACGGCGGTGAACTGCCTGGTAGCCATCGCCCGTCACTGGGGCGTCGACGTATCGGTCGAACGGCTGGTCCACGATCACGCCGTGGGCAGCGAGGAGCCGGACACGCTCACGCTCCAGGCCATGGCCCAGGGAATCGGGCTGAAGGCCCGAAAGCTGTCGCTGAGCTGGACCAAGCTCATCGCCATGAACGACGCGTTCCCGGTGATCGTGCGGCTGGCCAACGGCAACTCGGTCATCCTCGCCGGCATCCGCCCCGCCGAAGATGGTTCTTCGGGAGAGGGCGCGGTCGAGGTGGGCGTCATCGACCCGCTGGCCACGGCACCCGGCATCATCTTCGTCGGCGAAACCAAGTTCCGCTCGGTCTGGTCGGGCGAAACCATTCTTCTGAAGCGCCGCTTCAAGACCGGCGACGAGAACCAGCCGTTCGGCCTGCGCTGGTTTTTGCCGGAAATCCTCAAACAGCGCTCGGTGTTCCGCGACATCGCCATCGCCGCGCTCGTGCTGCACGTCATCGGGCTGGCCCAGCCGGTGTTCTTCCAGCTGGTCATCGACAAGGTGCTGGTCCACCATTCGGAAGCGACGCTGGTGGTGCTGGTGGTCGGCGTGATCCTGGCGCTGACCTTCGACGCGATCTTCAGCTACCTGCGCCAGTACCTGCTGCTGTTCGCCACCAACAAGATCGACATCCGGCTGGCCACCCGCACCTACGGCCATCTCCTGGGCCTGCCCATCGGCTTTTTCGAAACCAACTCGGCCGGCGTCATCACCCAGCACATGCAGCAGACGGAAAAGATCCGCCAGTTCCTCACCGGGCGGCTGTTCCTGACCATGCTGGACTCCTCGGCACTGTTCGTGTTCGTGCCGATCCTGTTCTTCTACTCGGCGAAGCTGACGCTGGTGGTGCTGGCGTTTTCGGCGCTGATTGCGGCGGTGATCGTCATCCTGATCGGCCCGTTCTCCAAGGCGCTCAAGAATCTCTACCGCGCCGAGGGCGAGCGGCAGGCCATGCTGGTGGAAACCATCCACGGCATGCGGACGGTGAAGTCCCTGGCGCTGGAGCCGGTGCAAAAGCGCAACTGGGCGACCAAGGCCGCCCAGGCGGTGGCCATGCACTTCAAGGTCGGCCAGATCTCCAACCTCGCCCAGGCGCTGACCCACTTCCTGGAAAAGCTGATGCTGGTGGCGGTGATCGGCCTGGGCGCCCACGACGTGTTCTCCGGCGCGTTGTCGGTCGGCGCGCTGGTGGCCTTCCAGATGCTGTCGGGCCGGGTGTCGCAGCCCCTGGTGCAGATCGTCGGCCTCGTCCACGAGTACCAGGAAACCGCCCTGTCGGTACGCATGCTGGGCGAGGTGATGAACCGCCCGGTCGAGGGCCACGGCACCGGCGGCCTGCGGCCGCGCATCCGGGGCGACATCGAGTTCGAGGGCGTGACCTTCCGTTACGCCACCTCGCCGGTGCCGGCGCTGGACAACATCGCCCTGCACATCCCGGCCGGCAGCATGTTCGGCATCGTCGGCCGTTCGGGTTCGGGCAAGACGACGCTGACCCGGCTGATCCAGGGCCTCTACCCCTGCCAGGAGGGATTGATCCGCTTCGACGGCTACGACATCCGCGAGATGGATCTGGCGCACATGCGCTCCTCCATCGGCGTGGTGCTCCAGGATTCCTTCCTGTTCCGCGGCACCATCCGCGAGAACATCGCCGCCACCAAGACCGACGCCACTTTCGAAGAGGTGGTGGCCGCCGCGCGGATCGCCGGCGCCGAGGAGTTCATCCAGCGCCTGCCCCAGGGTTACGACACGCCGATCGAGGAAGGGGCCTCGAACCTGTCGGGCGGCCAGCGCCAGCGCCTCGCCATCGCCCGCGCCCTGCTGCCGCGCCCGCCGATCCTGATCCTGGACGAGGCGACCTCGGCGCTCGACCCCGAGAGCGAGGCCATCTTCCAGAAGAACCTCGCCGGCATCGCGGCGGAGCGCACGCTGATCATCGTCTCGCACCGGCTGTCATCGCTGGTCAACTGTGACCAGATCATCGTCATCGACCGTGGCCGCATCTCCGACCAGGGCCGCCACCAGGACCTCCTGGGCCGTTCCACCATCTACCGCAACCTGTGGAACCAACAGATGAAGCACGCGGAGGGCAGCGGATGGTGACCCCGAACCCGGTAGCGGCCCCCGCGCCCGACCCCATGCCCGACGCCATGCCCGACGCCATGCCCGGCGCCGCCCCCGAACCCCCGCCGCCCACGCCCTCCCGCGCCAAGCCGCCGGCCCCGGTTCGTCGCGCCATTCCGGCCGAGGCGCTGGAGTTCCTGCCCGACGCCCTGATGATCGAGGAGCGGCCCCTGCCGTGGGCGGCGCGGGCGGTGCTCTACGCCCTGCTGGCCATGGTGGTGACCGCCCTCGTCTGGGCCTGGGCCTCGCAGGTGGACAAGGTGGTGTCGGCGCGCGGGCGCCTCGTCACCACGCCGCCGACGGTGGTGGTGCAGCCCATCGAGACCTCGATCATCCGTACCATCGAGGTGCAGGTGGGCCAGCGGGTGGAAAAGGGGCAGATGCTGGCGACGCTCGACCCCACCTTCGCCCAGGCCGACCTGTCGCAGATGCGTTCGCGCATGCGGGCGGTGTCGGCGTTGATCGGCCGCCTGGAGGCCGAGTTGGCGGGACAGCCGTTCGCGGTGGACGCGGCCCCCGGAGCGAAGGAGGCCGACGAGGCGCTGACGACCCAGGCCAGCCTGTACCGCCAGCGCATGGCCCAGTACCAGGCTCGCCTCAAAAGCTTCGAGGAGGCCATCGCCCAGAAGCGGGCGGCGCAGGAAACCAACCGCCGCGACCAGATCGTGCTGAAGCAGCGGGCCGACGCGCTGGCCGAGATCGAAACCATGCGCTCGCAGCTTTTGAAGACCCAGAGCGCATCGCGCCTCAACGTGCTGGAGGCCACCAACCTCAAGCTGGAGGTCGAGCGCGACCGCCAGCTTTCCGTCTACCGGGCCGAGGAGTTGGATCACGAACTGGCCAACGCCCTGTCCGAGCGCACCGCCTTCATCGAGGAATGGCGCCAGAAGCTCTTGGAGGAACTGATCCAGGGCCAGCGCGAGCGCGATCAGGTGTTCGACGCCCTGGAGAAGGCCAAGAAGCGCTCCGAACTGGTGGCCTTGGCCTCGCCGGTCGAAGGCATCGTGCAGGAGGTGGCGCGCAAGTCGGCCGGTTCGGTGGTGCGCGAGGCCGAGCCGGTGGTCACCCTGGTGCCGCTCGACACGCCGATCGAGGCCGAGGCGCGGGTCGAGGCCCGCGACATCGGCAACATCCGGGTGGGCGACAACGTGCGCCTGAAGATCGACGCCTTCCCCTTCCAAAAGCACGGCGTCATCGCCGGCAAGGTGCGGGCGATCAGCCACGACTCCTTCACCCACGAGGGCCAGGCCGCCGCCATGGCCGAAGCCGGGGCCGAGGCGTTCTATGTGGTGCGGGTGTCGTTCGACAAGGTGACCTTGCGCGACGTGCCGCCGACCACCCGGCTGATCCCCGGCATGACGCTGACCGGCGAGATCGTCGTCGGCAAGCGCGACGTGCTGAGCTACTTCATCTACCCGGTGATCCGGGTGTTCGATGAAAGTATCCGGGAACCGTAATACCAAGTTCAGAAAGTTCTCCCTTGTGAACTTGGTATAGGGCCGCGACCGCGCCCCCGTGGGCGCGAAGCCAAGCGGCCGGATGGCGCCGGCAAAAAAGCGGCCAGGGGTTTGAAACCGCCCCCCTGGCCGCGAAGGTTTGCCGGATGAAAATTCGGAAATGCCTGTGAAGAGAGGAGAGCCTCGTCACCGCTTCCTTGTAGCCGGAGCGACCTTACGGCCGGATGGAGCGAAGATGAAATTTCTGTCAGGTCAGAACCCCGCCGTCACCGAGGGAGGGCGAAATCAAGGCCAAGTCTGGACAGCGTCGGGCCAAAGCGGTCCATGCCGGCCGCTATCCATTCCGGCCTCAGCATCTCTCGATGCGCGCCGCTCTTGGCCCGCCAGTAAAATTTCCCATTGGGTTTGGTAAGGTCGAGAGATCGGTCAACCGCCCGCGCCAGATCCGCGTGGTCCACCGCGCGTCTTCCGATCAAACGCAACACGTCCTGCATGAAATCAAACGGACGGCCGGTTACGTAGCTATAATCGACAAATAAGCCATTTTCCGTTGAACTGATCGTGGAATGCCATGCCGCGATGTTTTCCGACCATTTTCCCGCAAGGGGCTCGAAGCAGGAGAGACCTTCGTCTTCGAGAAATCGATCAAAATAATGCTTCATTTCACCGTCGGCGATGATTTGCCCTACCGCTTTCGGAAACGCATTCAGAAAATATTTTGAATATGCCGGTTCTTGGCTATTAAGATAGATATAATTCAATCCAGACAAGAAGACATCCAAAGGATGCCTATAAATATAGATTGGAATATCTGTACCGTAATTGTATGAATTTGGCGTTCTGGGAAAATGCGTTTTTATAAAACGGACTTGACCTTTGTCGGTCTTGATAACACTTGACCCGCCAAACAAGCTTTCACCAACATGCACGGAAAACTCTGGTATATCTTTATCCAGGCTGGATGTGTCATCGCCAATAAGGGTCAAGGCAATAGCTATTCTTGCAAATGTATTTCCTGACCTTGGGTACGACGCGATCCAGCATTTGATAATGTTTGGATTGGCCATATCATCCTCCATAACTCCTGGCGCAAAATATGAAGTTTGTTATAGGACGCCGGCCGGAAGCGGGCAACACCCCCGCCTTTCCGCGGATATCCGGATACAGATGTCAGGTTGACATTCTTATGAAATGACTTTATACCCATAACCATCATGCCCCAGATTGCGTCCGCCGAAGCCCGCGCTCCGGCGTTTTTTTTGCCCGAGGGGTCGTCCTGAGAGGATGTTCGATGAAACCATTTCAAACGCGCTTCGATGCCATGGGCACGCCGACCGTGGCGGCCAACCTGTCGGATTCCCGTCATGTCGTCGTGCTGACGGCGGGCACGCCGAAGACCGTCGCCGTCCCCGCCGGCGCGCGGACCGTCCTGATCAACGCCACGGGTCCGGTGTGGGTGCAGTACGCCGCCGCCGCCGCCCTCCCCATCGCCGACCAGCTTGACGGCCACGCGGCGGAACTGAACCCGGCCATGCGCGACATCACCGGCATCGCCAGCCTCGATCTGGTGGCACCGGCCGATTGCGCGGCCAGCATCGCGTTCTACGGATGATCGCCATGACCAGCCCCTATCACAGTTCCCCCTTCGCCAACGCCGACGTCTCGGCGCTGGCGCCGCGGCGCGATCCGGCCTTCAGCGGCGTCGTCACGATGCCGCCCGGCTCCCCGGCCTTTCCCGGTATCGCCTTCGCCAACGACGCCGATACCGGGGTCTGCTCGCCCGCCGTCAACGAGCTGTCGCTCGTTACCGCCGGCAAGACGCGCGCCCACATCGCCGCCGACGGGACAACGCGACTCGGGACCAACGCCTCGGGCGTGGAAGCTTTGCGCGTGGTTCCGGTATCGACCATGGCCAACCGCCTGGACGCGCAAGGCGCCGCATCGGGCGCCAGCCCCGCCCTCGCCGCGCAGGGAACCGACGCGAACATCGACCTGACGCTGGCGCCCAAGGGTCAGGGGATGGTGAGTGCCGGCGGATCGCTTCGCCGCGTCGCCGCCAACCGCTTCATCGCCAACGGCGCCGCCTCCGGCGTGCATTTCAACGACGCGGGAACCACCGACGACATGCTCTGGGTGCTGCACAACGGCTACATGACGCTGCAGCGACGCCGCAAATCGGACAGCGCCTATCTGTCGACGGTCATGACCATCGACTCCGCCACCGCGGGGGACGCCCTCGTCATCACCGGCCCCGGCCATGTGGGTGTTGGCGCCGGCAACATCAACGAACGCCTGACGGTGCAAGGGGTGATGTCCCTGGCGCACGCGGCAGCCGCCCCCGCCGCCACCGCCGGTTTTGGCAAGCTCTATGTCAAGACCGACGGGCTTCTCTACTTCAAGAACGCCACCGGCACCGAAACCTGCCTCACGCCTTAAGGAGACCAGTCATGGCACTTGTGAAACCCGTTCCGACCGATTTCGGCATCGACGCGACCTACTGGAACATCCTCGCGGTCGAGAACAACCGTCCGCAGCAGGCCGCGCGGGTGATGATGGCGGGCTTCGCCAGCGCCCAGGCGCGGACCCACGGCCATCAACCGCTGGCGACGGTGCTCATCGACCTCGCCGGGGCGGACTATCCGGGCACCGCCGACGGGATCGCCTATCCCGCGATCTACGAGGCGATCAAGGCCCGCGCCGCCGCGCCGGGCGGCACACCGCCCTTCACCCTGTTCGCCCAGGCCACGGACGGCTGATCGCCGCCTCCGCCGGGTACCGGGCCGGCGGCCAGGCTCGCGGGCGATTCGTTCTCACGGTCCTGGCGCGCGATACACCTTGTCGATGAGCACGGACAGCTCACGGCGATCCGTCGATCCCGCCTCGACCAACGCCGGCGTGAACGTATGCCCGGCGACCAGATCGACGCGTTCGAGGGACCGGCCGCCCGGAACGCAGGGCAACGGAATGCGCCATGTGAATGCCTCGTTGCCGTCAAGATGAAGGGTGGAGAGCAGCGACGGCCCATGTAAGGCGGACAGGCATTCACGGGCGCCGGCCGGATGGGCGTGCCGGCCCTGCACGACCAAAATCCCGTGTCCGTTGGGCCGAAGGTGGACGGCCGTGCGGCGGCCGCCCCAACCATCGGCGGTGATGGCGACGGCCATCACGCCCGGCCCCGCCACCGCGAGGCGCCGGTCGGTGCGCGCATGGCGCTTCACCTCGGCAACTCCCCCGTGATCGAGCAGAGGAAAGGCCTTGCGCAGAAACCTCAAGGCCCAGGCCCGCCCGTCGAACTCGGCGTCCGCCGCATGACGGTCAAAGCACTCGGTGATGGCGCTCAGCACCCAATGGGGCGGCGCGGCGCCGAAATGCCGGTGGAGCACCCGCATGGCCTCGATCGCCGCCCGGTCCCACGCCGAGGCGGTCTTGGTCATCGGGTGAACACGGGATTGGGCCTGCTCCACGTCGATGAAGCCGATCCGGTCCGGTGCCGCCATGAACAGACGTATCCAAAGATCGAAATCATGCGCGGCGAACAGCGACGCATCGAGGAGGCCGACCCGCGCAATAGCTTCGCGCCGCAGGAACACCGTGGGCTGGCAGATGAAACACCCGTCGCGAAAGCGCTCCACCGGGCCGGGGCGCCGGGTGGGATAGCAATCGACGGGGCAACCCTTCGCGTCGATCCAACGCGCCTGTCCGTACACCATCAGATGATCGGGGTGGCTGCGAAAGTGCGCCACCGCGCGCTCGACGGCCTTTGGCGTCAAGAGATCGTCGGAATTCAGCCACCCGATGATCTGCCCCGTCGACTCGCCGATGGCGCGGTTGATGGCGGCGGCCTGCCCGCCATCCCGTTCCGAGCGCCAGGTGAAGCGGCGTGACGACAGCGGTGTCGCCGCCAGGATCGCGACGGAAGCGTCGGTCGATCCCCCGTCGCGGACGAGATGCTCGATATGGGGATACGTCTGCCCGGCGACGCTGGCCAGGGTCGCCGGCAGGAAGGCCGCCTGGTTGAAAGAGGGGGTGACGATCGTGACCGTCGGTGCGTGTTTCAAGGGAAGCATTCATGCGCCGCCCGTATCAGACGGTTGGCCCGAGAAGGGCCGCGTATCCCGCGCCGACGACCGCGGGGGCGTAGGTCGCCGCCGTCAGCCGCCGCCCCTGCCGCGCCAGCCGCTCGCGGAGGTGCCGATCCTCGACCAGCCGCCGCATCCACCAGGCCGCGTGCTCCACGTCCGGCTCCGCCCACAACTGCCCTTGGGCGAACGGATACTCACCCGGCGCCACCCTTCGCAATCGATGATCGACCAGCGCCGCCGTTCCCGGCGTCGTGAAGTCCATGTTCCCCGAATAGCCGGTGACGACCACCGGCTTGCCCAGCATCATCGCCTCGACGATCCCCCGCCCGAACCCCTCGGCCCGGTGCAACGACACGAAACAGTCGCACGCCCGGTAGAGGTCGAGCACGGCGGCACGGCTCAGCGTCCCGCTGATGACGGCGATGCGGTTGTCCGTTGCGGCCTCCGCCAGCAGCCCCTGCCACAGCGGGTCGTCCGGTGTTGCCCGCATCGCCTTGACCACGAGCCCGGCCGGCTCGTCGCCGCGCGGAAACGCCGTTCGGAAGGCCCGTAGACAGGCCTGGGGATTCTTGCGGGCAAGACCGGAGAGGAGATCGAAAGAGAACACGAACAGGAAACGATCCTTGCGCAACGCAAAGTCGCGCCGGCCCAGCCCGGCGGTGGCGTCGACCGTCACGGCCATCGGCACATGGCGCACCGGCTTCGGGCAGCTTTTAGCGTAGGCGTCGTAGGTATGGCGGCTGGAGGCCCAGACCTCGTCGACCAGATTGTAGGCGTGCCGCCATTCCACCGGCCACTCAGGCAGTTCCCAGGGCCAGTAGCCGATGGTCCGCCGCCCGTCCAGCAGCCGGGTCCCTTCGGTCGCCGCCACACGCGCCGTCTCGATGCCGGTGGTGCAGATCAGGTTCACCGCGTAGGGCAAGCTGTCGGTGATCAGCGCTTCCAGGCCGCGCTCGCCTTGGCAGACGTCGCGCCCGGGCTGGATGTTGCGAATGGCAAAGGGGATGTTTCGGGCCTTGAGGGCCAGGGCGGCCATCCGCACGTCCTCGCCGAGACCGAACTGGCCGCGGGCGTAGCCGATCAGGTTGACGCCGGACGGTACCCCACCGCCCGCCCCCACCATGGGCGCGGGCGGCGCCAGCGCGCCCATTTCCGCCAGCCGCCGGAGAACCGGGTACGACTCCCGCCCCTCGCCACGCGCCCAATCCCGGAACCCGGGATGGCCGGGATCGGGGAAACGCTCCTGAACAGCCGGGTCGGCCGCCCAGATCATCGCCAGAATGCGCGGGACCCGCGGGGGCGTGGCCAAGGGCGCCAGCAGGGCCCGGGCCTGCCGGTCGTCGACGACATCGGCAAGGCGCGTTTCCCCCAAGCCCCGGGTGAAATACCAGTCCAAGAACGCCCCACGGCCGCCCGGTTCGCCCAGGGGACAGGCCGCCTGAAGGCTCGGCCGGCGGACCCACACCTGCCGCATCAGCCGGGTGACCGGCACGAAGGCATCGTCGGGCACCTCGGGGTCCGGCTCGTTCAGAAAGCTCTTCTGCTCCTCGGTGAAGAAGCGCCCGAGACCAAGCTCGGCGGCGCCGTAGACGAAGTACCACCAGACAAACCCCTGCCGCCCCTCCCGTGTGGCCAGGTCGAAGGCCGCCTGAAGATCGGGCCGCATCGCCCAGACCCGCGTCATCAGGCGCGTGAGCCCCGGCTCCACGCCCGGCAGCGCCTCATCCGCCGGTTCCGACAGCACGTCCAGGGCGACCGCGAGATCGGCCTCGGCCAGCGCGTGGTATTCGCCGGAGCCGTTCATGAGCAGCCACCACTCGAAACCCGCCGGGTCGTCCTCGAACAAGGCCCGAAGGTCGGGGCGGATCAGCCAAATGGTTTTTCCCACGTCGCCCAGCCGCGCCGTCGCCAGCGCTCGCCGGCGTTCGGCAACGTCCAAGGGGGTGAGGCGCGCGGTGGGGAGCATCGTTGCGTCTCCGTGATCTGATACGGGCGGCGTTTGAACACTTCCATCATTTGCCGCCCGTATCCCCCTTTCGCACAGTGCGCCGCACTGTGCCGTCGGGTTTGAACCAAAGGCGGTTGATGGAAGCCACCAACCGCCTTTGGTATGATACGGTTCGCGAATAATGGAAGCGATCATCCGCCGGCGGTGTGATGCCTCGGCCATAACGCCCACCGGGGCCGCTCACCGGGCGTCCATCCCTTCGGCCAGGGCGACATGGCTGCTCAGCCCCAGGCGCCCCAGGTTGGGGCTGTAGAACGGATCGGCGTAGTCCCTGGTGCCCCACCGCTCGCGCAGCCGCTCCACCTCCCGGCGTTCCCGTTCGTGGACGGCACCGCCGCCGAGGGGCTTGCGGGTGGCGGATTCGTGGTGGAGCAAGGTGGCGTGCGGCGTCCAGATCACCCGGAAGCCCCGCGCGCGCAGCTTCAGGCAGAAGTCGACGTCGTTGAAGGCGACCGGGAAGGCTTCCTCGTCCAGGCCGCCGACCGTATCGTAGACCGCGCGCCGGCACACCAGGCAAGCGGCGGTGACGGCGCTGGCGTTCTGCGCCACCACCGCCGAATGCCAATAGCCGGGGGACTGGGCCCCAAAGGCGCGCTGCGCGTTGTCGGCGGCGCCGAACAGGCCGATGACCACGCCGCCGTGCTGGATGAAACCGTCCGGGAACAGGAGCTTGGCGCCCACGGCCCCCACCTCCGGCCGCAGGGCATGGGCGGCCATCTCGCGCAGCCAGCCCGGTTCCGTCACCTCGATGTCGTTGTTCACCAGACCGATCAGCGGCGTGGCGGTCCGCGCCACGGCATGGTTGTTCAGGCGCGAGAAATTGAAGGGGCCGTCGTCGCGCCACACCGACACCCGCGGGTCCCGCCCCACCTTCGCCAGATAGGCCGAAGTCTCCGGCCGCTCGCTGCCGTTATCGACGATCAGCAGGCGCAGGGCCGGGTAGTCGGTCCGCGTCAAGACGCTCTCGACGCAGACCGACAGCAGGTCGACGCGATCGCGCGTCGGTACGATCAGGGTCACCGGCGGCGGCGGTTCCGGCAAGGGCCGTTCGACACGCAGCACGCCGTGCGGCGCCGGCACCAGCCGGGCACCGGGGGCGAGCGCCGCCAGCGGGCCCGTGAGATGGCGCGCCCGCTCCGTCGGCGCCGGCAAGGCCACGGCGTCGGCAAAGCGGTGGAACAGCACCCAGGGCAGATGATCGACCTCGGTATCCTCCGCCCCCAACAGCACGGCGGCGATCAGCGCCTCCGGCGTGGCGCCCGCCTCCGTGCCGAGCGCCTCCATCACCCGGTCCCGGCGCAAGGCGACGGCGCGGCCGACGAAATCCGCCGCCAGGAAGCGGTCGGGGTCCCAGTCGGGCTTGAACCGGGGCTGGGAGCGCGCTCCGTCCTCCAGAACATCGTCGTCGGCGTAGACGGCGACGGGCCGCCGGTCCCCCAAGTGCCGCGCCAGCAGTTCCAGCGCGCGCGGATGGGGAAAGCCGGCCCGGCCGGGAAACAGCACGTACGCCCCCCTCGCCTCGCGCAGGGCGCGCGGCAGAGGCAAGGAGACGGCCTCGTCCGGGATCAGGCTGAACAGCGGGCTTCCGGACACGCCGGGCGCCGCTGGCTCGCCGGGCCACGAGGCCTCGTGACCGGCGAGCCAGCGGCGGTACGGCGCCGCATCCGCCAGCTCGTTGAGGGGAAGCTTCAGCAGCCGTTCGCGCAAGCGATCGCCCCGGCCCCCGAGGCCGGCGAGGTCGGCTTCAAGCCGGCGCCTCTCGTCCGGCACGGTCGCCGCCGCAAAGCGTACCGTAACGGGCGGGCCGTCCAGGTCATGATCGGTGTTGGCGACCCTGACCGCCACCCGGTGAGGCTCTCCGTCGCACAGCGCCGAGGGCAGCGGGATGCGAAAGGCGTTGTGGCCGCGCGTGCCCAGGACCTGGGCCAGATCGGGGCGGAACTCCGACGCCTCGACGCGCTGCCGGGGGGCGCCGTCGATCATCACGTCCAGCACCACCGGCCAGTCCGGGCTTCGCGTGTCGAGCGCCCAGCCTTCCACGACCAGCCCCGCCACCCGCTCGATGCGGCCGCGAAAGCGTGGCGGGGGGACGGCGACCGGCGGTGGCTCAAGCGGTTGGCCGGGATGCGCCACCGTCACGCCCGCCCGCTCGCCGCCGCCGCGAAAGCGCGGCACGGTGACGACCTGCGGCGAGTGGTCGAGCGGCTGGCCCAGAAGCGCCGTCGTCACGCCCACCCGGTGGGGTTCGCCATCGGCCAGCTCCGCCGGCAACTCGACGCGGAAGGCATGACAGCCGCGCGTGGCGAACGCCTGGGCCAGATCGGCGCGGAACGCCGATGCCACGACGCGTTGCGGCGGGCCGCCGTCGATGACGACATCGAGCGCCACCGGCCGGTCCGGATTCAGCTCGTCGAGCGCCCAGCCCTCCAGCACCCGCCCGGTCACCCGCTCCGCGCAGCCGCGAAAGCGCGGCACGGTGACGGCCATCGGCGACCGCTCCAAAGCCAGGCCGGAGCGAGCCTCCGTCACGCTCACCTCATGGGGGTGTCCGTCGGCCAGCGCCGGGGGCAGTTCGAAGCGGAAGGCGTGGTGTCCGCGCGTGGCGAACGCCTGGGCCAGATCGGGGCGGAACGCCGATGCCACGACGCGTTGCGGCGGGCCGCCGTCGATGGCGACGTCGAGCGCCACCGGCCGGTCTGGGTCCTGCTCGTCGAGCGCCCAGCCCTCCAGCACCCGCCCGGTCACCCGCTCGACACGGCCGCGAAAGCGTGGGGTGAGGGTGGCGGTCACGGGCGGACAGTCTTCAGGGCTTCTCCAGGATGCACAGGGATTGGCCGAAGGCATGACGGCCGCCGGGCACCTTCTCGCTCGCCTGATCGTCGCCGATCTCGATGAAGGGCGTGTCGCCGGAAATGACATCGACGACTCGGAAGCCGATCTTCTCCGCCCAGATCGCGAGATCGCCGCGGTTGATGAAGACGTTGATGTGACCGAGATAGGCCCGCTTGCGGACCCAGTCGACGTTGGCCATGAAGACCGACCAGTTGTGTTCGATCCCGAACTCCAGGAAGGACAGCACGACCTTGCCGCCTTTGTTCAGCGCACGGTAGGCCTCTTCCAGGTAGACATACGACTCTTCATGCAGAAGATGGGTGAACACGGAGAAGAACGTCACGAAGTCGCCGGCCGAAACGGCTTCGGGAACTTCGATCTTCTCGACACGGTAAAAGGAGAAGTCGGGCCGGGATACGCACTTGCGGCGCGTGTACTCCAGCATCTTCGGCACGATGTCGGTGCCGGAATAGCGGATACCGGGAAAAGGCGCCAGCTTCGTCGCCAGACGGCCGGAACCGCACCCGATATCGATGACATGATGCCCATCGGCCAGACCGAACTGCCGAAGCAACTGCCGCTCCAGGGTTCCGAAAAGCTCGTATTCGCCCCCGACGGCCAGCGACATGGCTTCGTCTTCGGGGAAAGCCGCGAGGTTGGCGTCCACCACAGCTTTATAGCTTTGCAGGTATTGCAGTTGCTCGCTCACGTCACAAAACCCCGGCGCGCCTGAAAGATAAAGCTCCATTCCGGCAAGGAAGGCATCTGTTTGGGTTATATCCTCCGCCAGATCCCACGAACAGGAGTTTCAATCAGCCGTACCCTGCCCTTGCCGGCTGCTGCTGCATTCTAAAATGAAGCCATGACGGGTGGCGGGGTCACCGGCTGGTGATCTGGATAATCGCCGGCCCCAGGATCACCACGAACAGCACCGGCAGGAAGAACACGATCATCGGCACCGTCAGCCGGGCGGGCAGCGAGCCGGCCTTTTTCTCCGCCGCCGCCATGCGGCGGTCGCGGCTTTCCTGGGCGGCGGTGCGCAGCGCCGAGGCCAGCGGCGTGCCGTACTTCTCCGCCTGGATCAGGGTGGTGGTGACGGCCTTCACCGCCGGCAGGCCGGTGCGCAGGGCCAGGTTCTCCAGCGCCTGCCGGCGTTCGGGCAGATAGGCCAGCTCCGCCGTGGTCAGTTCCAGTTCCTGCGCCAGGGCCGGCGACGAGGCGCCGATCTCCTGCGCCACCCGGCCGAAAGCGGCCTCGATGGACAGGCCCGCCTCCACGCAGATGAGCAGGAGGTCGAGCGCGTCGGGCAACGCCTCGGCGAACGTCTGCTGGCGCTTCTGGATGGCGTTGGACATCAGAAGGTTGGGCAGGTACACCCCGACCACCACCGCGCCGAAGGTGATCGCCACCTTCACCTGGGGCTTGAGCGTGAAGGTGTTGGAGCCGAACAGCAGGAAACCCGCCACCCCGGCGAACGCCAGCGGCGCCAGCGCGCGGGCCGTCACGAACAGGGCGACGGCGTTGGGGCCGCGCCAGTTGGCCTGAACCAGCCTGGTGCGCAGATCCTCGCCGGCGAACAGGTCGCGCAGCTTCAGCCGCTCCACCAGGGTCTTGAGCGGCGACGGCCGGTCGCGCCTGAGCCGCGACTTGCGCTGCAACGCTTCCATCTGCTGGGCGCGCAGGGCATGGCGGTGCCGGGACACCGTCTTCAACCGGCCGGCGAGCGGGTCGGACCGCACATAGGGCAGGATCAGCGCCATCACCGTCAAAAACGCGCTGAGCGAGGCCACCAGCACGATCATCGACGCGGGGTCGGTGAGGAAGGCGAAGAAGCTCTCGACCATGGTGCCCTCCCCTCAGATCCGGAAGTTGATCATCTGGCGCATCACCAGCACGCCCAGCGTCATCCACAGCCCGCCGCCCGCCAGCATGTAGGTGCCGGAGGTGGTGCTGAACAACAGGCCGATATAGCCGGGGTTGACCAGCCACAGCACACCGGCGACCAGGAACGGCAGCGAGCCGATGATCGCCGCCGAGGCCTTGGCCTCCGACGACATCGCCTGGATTTTGTCCTTCAGGCGCCGGCGCGCCCGCAGCACGTTGGCCAGCCCCTCCAGCGTGGCGGCGAGGTTGCCGCCGGTTTGCTGCTGGATCACCAGGACGATGGCGAAGAACTTGAGGTCGGTGGTGGGCATGCGTTCCAGCGCGCGTTCCAGCGCCTGCTCCATGGTCATGCCGACGCGCTGCGCCTCCACCAGCATGCGGAACTCGTACCCCACCGGGTCGGGCAACTCGCGGCCGATGATGCGCAGGCATTCGCCCACCGGCAGGCCCGAGCGGGTGCCGCGCACCAGCACGTCCAGCGCCTCGGCGAAATGGGCGGTGAACGCCTGCTGGCGCTTTCGGGCCTTGAGGCCCAGCGCGGCCTTGGGCAGGCCCAACGCGGCCCCCATCGCCCCCAGCGCCACCACCGGCGGGCTCAGGCGCAACAGCACCAGCGAGACGGCCACGCCCAGGCCGACGCCGAGGCTGACCAGCACGTAGCCGCGCACCGACAGCGGCAGGCCCGATTGCAGGAGAAGCTGGCGCAAGGTGCCGCGCCGGCGGCGCGCCCGCTGGCCTTCCAACTCCTTGAGCTTGCCCTGGATCAGCTTGCGCCGCGCCCCGGCCTCGTCCCCCTCGCCCGGCCTTTCGCGGACCGCCCCCGCGAGCCCCCGCGCCCGCTGCCGGAACCGGGCCTGCGGCGACCAGCGCCAGACGTAGACCAAGGCCAGGACACAGGCCGAAACCAGAAGCAGCCAAAGGGCCAGGATGAGGGCGATGTCCATGACAGGCACCATACGGCAAGGCCGAAAGGCCCGCCAGAGCACACCCGGCGGGATGCGCGGGTGTCACACCTCTTTGTCCTGCGCCCGGACGCTCCCGCCCGCCGTGCCCGCCGTCACAGCCAAAGCCGGCATCGGGAAAAAGACGGAATCCGGGCATGGGGCGGCGATATACTCTCAATAAGGTCGTAAAGACGTTCGTTGACACTCCTTCATTCAGGGGATAGTGACTGCCAAACGGCCAAGTCCATTCGCCGATTGGGAGAGAGTCCTTGTCACGCGTCGCTCTGATTACCGGCATCACCGGCCAAGATGGTGCCTACCTTGCCGAGTTCTTGCTGTCGAAGGGCTATGTGGTTCACGGCATCAAGCGCCGCTCCTCTTCCTTCAACACCGGCCGCATCGACCACCTCTATAAAGACCCGCACGAGGCCACGCGGTTTTTCATGCATCACGGCGATCTGACCGACGCCACCAACCTGATCCGGATCATGGAGGAGGTGCAGCCCGACGAGATTTACAACCTTGCCGCGCAAAGCCACGTCCAGGTCAGCTTCGACACCCCGGAATACACCGCCAACGCCGACGGCATCGGCACGTTGCGGCTTCTGGAGGCCATCCGCATCCTCAAGATGCGCGACACGGTGCGGTTCTATCAGGCCTCCACCTCGGAGCTGTTCGGCAAGGTGCATGAGACGCCGCAGCGCGAGACCACGCCGTTCCACCCGCGCTCGCCTTATGCCGTGGCCAAGCTCTACGCCTACTGGATCACGGTGAACTACCGCGAGGCCTACAGCTTCCACGCCTCCAACGGCATCCTGTTCAACCACGAGAGCCCGATCCGCGGCGAAACCTTCGTCACGCGCAAGATCACCCGCGCCGTCGCCGCCATTCATCTGGGCCTCCAGGAAAAGCTCTATCTCGGCAACCTGGACGCCAAGCGCGACTGGGGCCACGCGCGCGACTACGTGGAGGGCATGTGGGCGATCCTCCAGCAGGACGAGCCCGACGACTACGTGCTGGCCACCGGCGAGACCCATTCGGTGCGCGAATTCGTCGAACTGGCCTTCGCCCGTGTCGGCCGCACCGTCGAGTGGACGGGCCACGGCGTCGAGGAGAAGGGGCTCGACGCCGGTACCGGCAAGGTGCTGGTGGAGATCGACCCTCGTTACTTCCGCCCGGCCGAGGTCGACCTGCTGCTCGGCGACCCGGCCAAGGCCCACGCCAAGCTCGGCTGGCGGCACACGACCAGCTTCGCCGATCTGGTCCACGAGATGGTGGACTCAGACCTCCAGGTCATCGCCCAGGAGGCCGGGCAGGTTCCGTCGGCCAACGGCTGGCACCCCGAGCGCTGATCCTTCACCGCCCCGCCGGGCCGGGAGCCAGAGCGAACGGAACCGGCGGCTGCCCCGCGCACCAGCGCCGCCACATGGCGCGGTAGGCGCCCTCCACCCGGCGGGCGAAGCCGGGTCCGTCGCACAGGGGCGAGGCCCGCATCCGCTCGCGCAGGCCCATCCGCAACATGGTGAGCCGTCCGGTGTCCTGGGCCAAAGCCACGGCGAGGGCGTGATAGGCCACCGCGTCGCCGGCCACCAGATCGCCAAGCCCGACCGCCGACAACAGGCTCGCCCCCACCCGCCCGGCGTGGCGGTCGCCCCTCAAGCTGACCACCGGCACGCCCATCCACAGCGCCTCGCAGGTCGTCGTCGTGCCGTTGTAGGGGAACGGGTCCAAGGCCACGTCCACCTCGCCGTAGAGCGACAGATGATCCTGGCTCATCGCACTCCAGGGCCGGATGTCGAGCCGGTCGGGCGCGATTCCGCGCGCCTCGAACAAGGCGGCCAGCCGCCGGCGGGTGCCGGCGTCGTCGAGTTGCCGGGCCTTGAGGAAAAGCCGGGAGCCCGGCACCGCCGCCAGGATTCCCGCCCACGCCGTCACCACCTCGTCGGTGATCTTGGAGACGTTGTTGAACGAGCCGAAGGTCACATAACCGCGCGTCGGGCCGGGCGGCGGCACCGGCTCCGGCGCGTCCGGCGAAGGGCGGTAGCACAGGAAGACGGGAGCCAACCGGACCAGCTTCTCGGTGTGGAAGGGATCGGCGTCGCCGGGTGGGTCGGTAACGGCGTCCACCAGCCGGTAATCCATGGCGTCGAGGCCGGTGGTGTTGGGATAGCCCAGCCACGTCACCTGCACCGGCGCCGGCTTGCGCGCGAAGGTCAGGATGCGGGAGTCGGCGAAATGGCCGTTCAGGTCGACCAGGATGTCGATGCCGTCGGCCCGGATCAGATCGGCCAGCGCCGCGTCCTTCACGCCGAAGGTCTCGCGCCACAGGTCGGCGTTGGCCCGGATCGCCTGGGTGAAGGTGTCCGGGCGCTTGACGTCGGAATAGCAGACCACCTCGACCTGGCGCCGGTCGTGACTGGACAGAAGCGGCAAGGTGAAATACGCGCACGAATGGCGCCAGAAATCGGGAGAGACGTAGCCTACCCGGAGCCGCCGCTCCGGGTCCCGGTCCCGCGTCGTGGCGCGTCTCTCCCCCGCCAGGGCGGCGGCGTGCCGGGCGGCGAAGGCGCGGTGCTCGGCAAAGACCTCCGAGCGCGACAGCCCGGTGGTGTAGTTGAGAACCGTCAACAGGTTCTGGTTGGCCAGCAAAAGCCCGGGGCGCAATTCCACCGCCCGGCGAAAGTTGGCGATGGCCGCCATCAGCCGGCCACGGGACTGCAAG
Source organism: Azospirillum sp. (assembly GCF_035627195.1). Taxonomy (GTDB): domain Bacteria; phylum Pseudomonadota; class Alphaproteobacteria; order Azospirillales; family Azospirillaceae; genus Azospirillum. Next base: position 67,389 of record NZ_DASPMG010000043.1, on the reverse strand, counting down.
CCGTTGCCGTAATTGTAGAAGGTGTCGGCGTTGGTGGGATCGGTGCGCACGGCCATGTCGTACACCTCGAACGCCTCGTCGAGGCGGCCCAGCTTGCGCAACGCCACCCCCAGGTTCGACATCGCCTGGGCGTGCCCGGGGTCCAGGGCCAGCACACGGTGGTACATTTCCACCGCCTCGCCCCCCCGCCCTTGCATTTGCAGCAGTCCGGCCAGCTTGAAATGAGCGTCGGCGTGGTCGGGCAAGGAGGCGACCAGCCGGCGGCAGGCCGCCTCCGCCGCCGCCAGCCGCTTGGCGATGGGCAGGCCGTGGTCGATGCTGTAGCGGCTTTCGCTCAGACCGGCCCGCAGGATGATGGCATGGGCCAGGAGGTTGCCGGCGTCCTCACGCTGGCCCAGGCGCATCAGGGCGTCGGCCAGCCGCTCCAGGGTATCCACCCAGTCGGGCCGGATGCCCAGGGCGTGGCGGTATTCGCGCGCGGCCTCGCCCGGCCGACCGGCCGCCAGCAGCGCGTTGCCGAGATTGACGCGGATTTCGGGATGGTCGGGGCGCTGGTCGACGGCCCGCCGGGACAGGGCGATGGCCTCGTCCAGCCGGCCCTGCCCCTTGAGCAGGACCGCCAGGTTGGACAGGGCGTCGGCGGCATCGGGCTGGAGCGCCAGCACCCGACGGATGAGCGCTTCGCCCTCGCCCACCCGCCCCTGCCGAATGAGCGTCATCCCCAGGAGATGGAGCGCCGGCGGATGCTCCGGCGCCACCGCCAGAACGCGCTCGCAGGCCTGCCGGGCCTCCGGCAGCCGGGCGGCCTGAAGATGCCGCGCCGCCATGTCCAAATCCCGCTGAAACATCGACATCCCGATCCGCCGGCCATAACCCACAAAGACCCCGCCATCGTGCCGCGTCGGCAACTCCTTGTCAGCCCTGGATATTCCCTCCCGCGCCGTCTCCCGTTTTGATCACCGCCCGGACGCTCGCAAATTCGCTCCAAACCCGATAAAACCAGACGTCTTCGCCCATCCGCCGCCCACTCCGAAGGGGTTTCGTCACCATGGACGCCAGCCAGCTCAAGGCCCTGCTCGACCAAGGTCTGCGCCATCACCATGCCGGGCGGCTGCCGGAGGCGCTCGACTGCTACGCCCGCTACACCCAGCACGACCTGACCCAGCCGGACGTGCTCAACAACATGGGGGTGGCGTTGCGGGCGCTGGGCCATCATCACGCCGCCGTGGCCAGCTACGAGCGGGCGCTGGCGCTCAACCCCGGCGCCCCCGGCACCTGGACCAACATGGGCAACGCGCTGCGCGAGCTGGGGTTGTTCGAGCGGGCGCTGGCGGCCCATGCCCGCGCGGGCGAACTGGGCGACCTCAACCCGACGCTGCTCCACAACATCGGCATCGTCTACCGCGACATGGGCGACATGGAGCGGGCCATCGCCCACTTCGACCGCGGCCTCGCGATGGACCCGGATCACACCAACTGCCGCTGGGACCGGGCGCTGGCGCTGTTGATGCTGGGCCGCTACACCGAGGGCTTGCGCGAATACGAGTGGCGCTGGAAAACCGACAAGGCCAAGTCGCGCCGCCTCACCGACCGGGCGTGGAACGGCGCGCCCCTGGACGGCAAGACCCTTCTGCTGACCACCGAGCAGGGCTTTGGCGACGCCATCCAGTGGATGCGCTTCATCCCGCAGGCGGCGGCGCGCGGCGCGCGGATCATCGTCGAAAGCCAGCCCGAACTTCGCCGCCTCCTGGAGCATGTCGAGGGCGTGGCCGGCTTCATGGAAGCCGGGACGCCGCCGGTGCCCCACGATGTCCAGCTGCCGCTCCTCAGCCTGAGCGGAACCTTGGGCACCACGCTGGAGACGCTGCCGCGCCAGGTGCCCTATATCACCATCCCCCGCGACCCGGCCTACGCCCTGCCGCCGGTGGGCGGAACCACGCGCCGCATCGGCATCAACTGGGCGGGCAAGCTGAAGCCGCGCGACCGCTCGTGTCCGCTGACGGCGCTGGCGCCGCTGTTCGGGCGCGCCGACGTTGCCTTCTACAGCCTGCAGATGGGGGGGCGCGCCGACGACGTCCACAAATTGGGCTTCTCCGGCCTGGTCACCGATCTGGGTCGCCATATCCGCGACTTCCACGACATGGCCCAGTTCATGATGCAGATGGATCTGGTCATCACCATCGATTCCGCGCCGGCGCATCTGGCCGGCGCGCTCGGTGTGCCGACGTGGACGATGCTGCTCTATGCCGCCGACTGGCGCTGGATGCTGGAGCGCTCCGACAGCCCCTGGTATCCCACCATGCGCCTGTTCCGCCAGACCGCGTGGGAAGACTGGTCGACGCCGACCGCCCAGGTCCGGGAAGCTTTCACCGCCTACATGAACGGGGAGCCGCCGGTATGACCCGCGCCGCCGTCCTTCTCCTGGCCCTCCTTGCCGCCGGCTGCTCGTCCTCGCGCTTCGACGACGCGGCGTACATCAAGAACAGCGGCGACTTCTCGGTCCCGGAGGGGGTGGAGCGGCGCTTCACCATCTGCCACGACCCGCTGTCCGACAAGGAAAGCACCCGCGAGGCCATCGATCGGCTGGTATTCGCCCAGTGCGGCCGCTACGTGGAGCCCCGCTCCGAGCGCGCGGCCGCCTGCACGCTCTTCCACCCCAGCCAGAAGACCTTCACCTGCCTTCTGCCGCCGGAATAAGGCGCGGCCCTCACCGCATCGCGCGGTAAAGGCGAAAACGTTCGCGGCCGCTGACCTCCTCGATGACGCCGGCGCCGGCCAGCCCTTCCAGCAGCATCATGGCGCCGCGCCGCGTCATGCCCACCACCTGCGCCACGTCGCCCGACGACACCACCGGCCGGTCGATGAGCAGCGTCACCACCTGCGCCAGCCGCGAGTTGCGGCGATGGCTCTCGCACCGCTCCATCAGCCGCTGGCGCGCCAGGGTCAGCGCCGCCAGATCCTTCACTCCCTGCGTCGCTCCGCGCGCCACGGCGCTCAGGAACAGCGGCAGCCAGCGCTCGGGCGGATCGAAGGGGCGGTAGTCGGCCAGCCCCTCGCGGAAGCCCCGCGCGATGGGGGTGAACGGCCCTTGCGTCTTGCCCCGCCGCCAGAGATAGACGGCCGTCAGGAGACGGCCGGTGGCCTCGCCGTGGCGCAAGGGGGCGAGGCGATGCCACGCCGCCAGCGCCAGCCCTGCCGCCGGCAGGGCCGGAGTGCGCTCCAGCTCCTCCAAGGTTTCCAGCCACGCCAGGATCTTGTCCACGCCGTCCACCCCCACCAGGGGAAGGGAGTCGGCGCCGATCAGGCGGCCGTGCAGTTCCAGGATGCCGTCGGCGGTCAGCACCTCGCCGGCCTCGGCCCGTGCCGCCGCCCGCCACGCCCGGACGATGCCGTAGCCCAGGCGCAACGCGGAATCGGCCGGTGCTTCCGCCGCGTCGCTTTCCCACAGGGCGATACGTTCGCTTTCCACCCACGCCGCCTCCAGCGCCGCCGAAGCCGAGGCATCGACGGCGACGGTGCGCGCCAGCCAGCCTTCGCGCGCCGGGTGGCCCTTCAGGCGCTCGTCGAGGCGGGCAAGCGCGCTTTCCGCGCGCTCCCAGGCGGTGGCCCAACCGGGCAGGGCGGTCGTCACCATCGCCCCGCCTCTTCCCTGGCCGGACTTTCCGGGGACGGCGCCAGCCGCCGATGCCACGCGCACGCCGTGGCCAGGATGGTCGGCAGGTCGGACAGGCGGGGCGCCCACCCCAGGATGTCGCGCGCCCGCGACGGGTCGGCCACCAGCACCGGCGGGTCGCCGGGCCGCCGGGGGGCTTCCTGGCGGGGAACGGGGCGGCCGGTCGCCGTTTCGATGGCCGCCACCACCTCGCGCACGGAATAGCCCCGGCCGGCGCCCAGGTTGGCCGCCAGGGGATCGCCGCCGGCCAACAGCCGCTCGATCGCCGCGACATGGGCCCGCGCCAAGTCCGAAACATGGACGTAGTCGCGGACGGCGGTGCCGTCCGGCGTGGGATAGTCCGTGCCCATGACCTTGAGCGGCGGACGCCGGCCCAGTGCCGCGTCGATGGCCAGCGGGATCAGGTGGCTTTCCGGCTCGTGGGCCTCGCCCAGCTCGCCGTCGGGATCGGCGCCGGCGGCGTTGAAGTAACGCAGCGCCGTCCAGCGCACGCCGTGCGCCGCCCCGTACCAGCCAAGCGCCCGCTCGACCGCCAGCTTGCTTTCGCCATAGGGATTGACCGGCGAGAGCGGGTGGCTCTCCACGATGGGCACGGACCGCGGGTTGCCGTAGACCGCCACCGTCGAGGAAAAGACGACCGCGCGAACCCCGGCCGCCACCAGGGTATCCAGCAAATTCAGGCTGCCGGTCAGGTTGATGCGGTAGTACCGCCCGGGCCGGGTCATGGACTCACCCGCCTGGATCAGGCCGGCAAAGTGCAGCGCCGCCTCCACCGGCTCGCGCGCCAGGGCGGCGCGCAGGGCCTCGGGTTGGGTCAGGTCCGCCTCGATCAGCGGCCCCCAGCGCACCGCGGCGCGATGCCCGCCCGCCAGCGAGTCGAGGGTAACCGGCACATGGCCTGCCGCCGCCAGCGCCTTGCAGGTGTGCGAACCGATGTAGCCGGCGCCGCCGGTCACCAGGATGCGGGCCATGGGCCATGCATCTCCGTCTTCAGGGCGCCCTCGCCCTCTGCCTGCCGGCGCCGGGCCGGATCATCGGCGGCCATCGCCAGAAAAGCCGCCGCCGTGCTGATCAGGCCGATCCACCAGCTCTGCCACAGGCCGTGGCTGACCGTCGAAACGGTGCACACGATGGCCAGAAGCGCCAGCGCCGTGGCGTGGGCCGGGCCGCTCAGCCGGCCGATCCGCCGGACGATCTGCACCAGGATGCCCAGCGTCAGGACGACGCCGACCAGCCCCAGATCGACCCAGACCTGGAGCGGCCCGTTGTGCGGGTGCATGGTGGTGTCACGGTTGCGCATGAAGACCACGGGTTCCTGGAACAGGTCCGGGGTGGAGCGGATCGCCTCCATCCCCCAGCCGAACAGCGGTTTTTCCAGCGCCATCCGGGCGCTCGCGTCCCAGATTTCCATGCGGGCTCCCGCCGAGGCGGTGCGCCAGTCGGTGAGGAACGACGGTTGGGCGTCGTGCAGGCCGAGCGCCAGCCACGGGGCGGCCAGAACGCCCACGACCAGCACGGCGGTCAGGCCCCGCCGGGCCACCGCCGGAGCCCGGGCGGCCAGCAGGTAGACGCCGCCCGCCGTGGCCATGCCCAGCGCCGCCGATTGGCTCTGGGTGCCCAGCAGCACGCCGAACAGCGTCACCGGCAGCAGGGCGGCGACCCAGGCGGGGACGAACCGGCGAGCCGCCAGCATGGCTGGCCACACCAGCACCGCCAGGACCATCGCCCCACGGTTGAGAACCGACGGGAGGACGCGCGGCCGGGACGGGATGCCGCGTACCGCGCGGTAGAGGGGATAGTTGAGGAGGAGTTCTTCCAGCAGCAGGGCGATCCCGACCGCCACGGCGGCGACGAAGACGGCCAGCAGCAGGCGTTTATGCCCCGCCTCCAGGGTTTGCGCCGCCGCCAGCAGGACAAGGCCGCCGGCCGTCAGATAGGCCAGCCGCAACACCCGGCCGGCGGCGAAACCGGGATCGGCGGCCCACAGGGCGCTGGTCGCCGCCCACGCCAGCAGGACCGCCAGACCGGCGGCCAGTGTCCGGTCCACCGGCGGCGGCCGCCGTGTCGCCCACAGCGATCCGGCGAGGCACACGACGGCGCCGACCAGAGGAAGCGCGCCCATGGCGGGCAGGACGAGGATGCTGGCAAGCGGGGCCGCCACGGCGATGAGAAGCAACCCGAAAAAGGCAAGGGGAAATTGCCGGTACGCACCCATGATGCTTTCCTGTCCGCCCATCCCACACCCGGTAAGATCGAACCCAAGGTGCCCGATCCGCCGGGCAGCGATGCATACACCGGGAACCCCCGGCCTCGATAGCGCCAAGGCGCACGAGGGCATGGCACCGTCGGGAGTGGCGACGGCCTTCGCCAGGGCATAGTATCGCGCTCATGACGATCGATCTCCATCCGTGGCGGGCGCTCAAGGCGAAGGCGGAGGCCGCGACGCGGCGACGCGGCCGTCTGCTCGACCTTCTGACCCATCCGGCCCTGCGCGGCCCGCGGTGGCCGCTTTACGCCCTGTTCCCCGCCATCCGGCTCGCCGTTGCCCACTACATCTGCCGCAACGGCCATGTCACCCGCGCCCGGCGCGAGCTGGGAACGGCCCGCCCGGCCGGCGCCCACCGCATGGCGGCGCGCCTGGACGCCATGCTCGCCGTGATCGCCGACGGTCATCCCGCCGCGCCGCCGTCGCGGGTTCCCGGGCGACCGGCAGCGAACGGATCGGAGAACGGGCCGGTGCTGATGGCCCTGTCCAGCTCCCTGCCCTTCCACCAGGCCGGCTATGCCCGGCGCAGCGACGCGTTGCTCCGCGCCCTGCGTACCCTCGGCGTCACGGCACACGCCGCCACCCGGCCCAACTTCCCGGCCGACCGGCCGGCTTACCGGCTCGGCCTGGTGACGCCGGCTTACCGGCTCGGCCTGGTGGCGGGAGACGGGACGGCGGAGCCGGGCGGCGTGGTCTACCAGCATCTGTCGGCGCCCGGTGTCGCGATCAACCGCAGCCCGGACGACGCCTATATCGCCGCCTACGCCGAGGCCCTGGCGAAGCTGGCCGAGGAGAGCGGGGCCGCCGTCCTGCATGCCCATTCCAACTTCATCAACGGGCTCGCCGCCGCCCAGGCGGGGCGGCGGCTGGGCCTGCCCGTGGTTTACGAGGTGCGCGGCCTGTGGTTCCTGACCCAGGCGGCCGAGGACCCGGAATTCGCCGGCAGCGAGCTGGCGCGCTACCAGCAGGCCATGGAGATGGCCGCCTTGGGGGCCTGCGACGCGGTGGTCGCCATCGCCGCCTGTCTGCGCGACGAACTCGTCCGGCTCGGCGTGCCGCCGGGCAAGATTCACGTCATGCCCAACGCCGTCGACCCGGCCCTGTTCGAGCCCGCCCCGCGCGACGCCGCCCTGGCGCGCGAGCTGGGGATGGAGGGACGCACGGTGGTGGGGTTCGCCGGATCGCTCAACGGCTATGAAGGCGTCGACCGGCTGATCGACGCGGTGACCGCCCTCGCCGCCGACGGGCTGGACCTCGGGCTGGTCGTCGCCGGTGGCGGCCCGGCGGCGGCGGCGTTGCGGCGGCGGGCGCGGCGGTCCGGCGGTCGCATCGTCTTCACCGGGCCGGTGGCGTTCGCGCGGATGCGCGCGCTCTACAGCGTGTTCGACATCTGCCCGCTGCCCCGACGGGACCTGCCGGTGTGCCGCGCGGTGCCGCCGATGAAGGCGCTGGAAATCATGGCCATGGCCAAGCCGCTGATCGTCTCGGCCCTGCCGCCGCTGCTGGAGTTCGGCGAGGAGGGGGTGAGCCGCCTGTCCTGCCCGCCCGACGACACCGCCGCGCTGGCGGCGGCCCTGCGCCGGCTGGCGCTCGACGCCGCTGAACGGGAGCGGCTGGGCCGGGCGGCGCGGGCGTGGGTGGTGGATCACCGCGCCTGGGATGGCATCGCCAAACGCTACCGCAACCTGTATCAATCCCTATAAGAAATCGAAAAGCGATAGCCGTTGATAGCGGCCCGGATTGCGGTTAGGATCGCCGTCTCTCATGGGAAACTCCGGCTTTTTCCCCATGTTTTCCGATCGCATTCCCGGAGGCGCCGAACGCGGCTTCATGCGCCTGCGGCAGGACTGACGACAGGTCCCATTCATGCTGTTCAATTCTGCGGAATTCCTGTTCGTGTTCCTGCCCGTCACGCTGGCGGGATTTTACATCCTACGGCGTTTGCGCAACGTCAATTTCTACGCCAGCTGGCTGTTTGCCGCCTCGATGGTATTCTACGGATACTGGTATCCCCAGTATCTGCCGCTCATCATGGGCTCGATCACCTTCAACTACGGCATCGGTCTGGCGGTCGGCCGGGCCACGCGGTGGCGTCGGCCGCTGGCGGTGTTCGGCATCGCCGCCAATCTGTTCGGGCTTGGCTATTTCAAATACACCAACTTCCTGGTCGACAACCTGAACGCGGTCCTGGGAAGCGGGTTATCCGTCGAAGCCCTGGCCCTGCCGCTCGGCATCTCCTTCTTCACCTTCCAGAAGATCGCCTATCTGATCGACGTCTACACGGGACGGCCGGCGGAGCGGAACTATCTGGCCTACGGCACCTTCGTGATGTTCTTCCCGCAACTGATCGCGGGACCCATCGTCCATCACAGCGAGATCCTGCCGCAGTTGCGCCGGATCGGCGGCCCCCAGCCGGTGCTGACCAATCTGGCGGTCGGCCTGACGGTCCTGACCTTCGGGCTGTTCAAGAAGGCGGTGATCGCCGACGGCATGGCGGTTTACGCCAACGCCATCTTCACGGCGGCCAACGCCGGGCAGGCCCTGTCGCTGGCGGAGGCGTGGCTGGGCGCGCTGGCGTACACGCTTCAGCTCTATTTCGACTTCTCCGGCTATTCGGACATGGCCATCGGCCTGGGCCTGATGTTCGGCATCCGGCTGCCGGTTAACTTCTGGTCGCCCTACAAGGCCACCAGCATCATCGATTTCTGGCGCCGTTGGCACATCACCCTGTCGCGCTTCCTGCGCGACTATCTCTACATCCCGCTCGGCGGCAACCGGAAGGGACCGGCGCGCCGCCATGTCAACCTGTTCCTGACCATGCTGCTGGGCGGCATCTGGCACGGGGCGGGGTGGACCTTCGTCATCTGGGGGGCGCTGCACGGCGCCAGCCTGACCGTCAATCATCTGTGGCGCGTCGTCCGGCCGACGGCCGGGCGGTCGGGCGCGACGGCGCGGGGCGCGTCGTGGCTGTTGACCTTCACCGTGGTCGTGATCGGCTGGGTCTTCTTTCGCGCCGAGTCCGTGCCGGTCGCCCTGGGGGTGCTGCGCGGCATGGCCGGTCTGAACGCCCTGCTGCCGGCCAAGGCCGCCACCCTGGCCATGCTGGCCCAGGGCTTCGCCGCCGCCGGTCTGCTGCTGACGCTGTGCCTGATCGCGCCCAACACCCTTCAGCTTATGCGCTCCGCCCGGCCGGCGCTCAACATCCCCGCCGAGGAGGGTGGCGGCCCGCCGGCGTGGCTGGCCTGGCGGCCGTCGCTGCGCTGGTCGGTGGCCATGACCGGCTTGGCCCTGGCGGCCCTGCTCAACCTCACTCAGATCAGCGAGTTTTTGTACTTTGACTTCTGAGAGCGAAAATCCCGGCGGGACCGAAGAAGGCCACGGCCGCTATCTGCGGGCTTTCCTGGGGCTGCTGTTCGGCGCGGCGCTCGGCATCGTGGCGTTGAACTGGTGGGTCGATCCCTACGGCATGTTCCGCGCCGCGCCCGCCGGCCTGGAGCCCGCCGGCTTCAACACCACCTTGCGCCTGAGCAAGGCCCGCGCGGTGGCGCGGATCAAGCCCCAGGCGATCATCCTGGGCACGTCGCGCGCCGAGTTGGGGCTGGACCCGTCGCATCCCGGCTGGCCGGTCGCCCCGGTCTATAACCTGGCGCTCAGCGGCGGCACCTTGTACGAGATGTCCCGCTACCTGCAACACGCCCAGCAGACCCGGCCGCTGACCCATGTGGTGATGTCGGTGGAGTTCGGCGGCTTCCTGGCCAAGACCTCGACCCAGAAGGGCTTCGACGAAACCGCCCTGGCCGTCGATGCCGACGGCCGACCGACGCCGCCGAACTGGCGCCGGATCATGCTGCCCCTGTTCTCCCGCGATGCCCTGGAAGCCAGCCTCGCGGCCCTGACCGCCCGCGCCGCCCCCAAGAACGCCATTCTCTACCACAGCAACGGCCAGCGCGAGTGGCGGTCGAAACTGGAGCAGGTCAAGCGGAGCGGCGGCTACCACCGGGACTTCGTCAAGCGCGAGGACATCTACCTGCGCTCGGTCCAAAACCGCAGGAACCAGCTTGAGGACGCGCCGCTGGCCTCTTTCGACCGCATCCTGGCGTTCGCGGCAACCCACGGCATCCATCTGTCGATCGTCCTGGACCCGGTACACGCCCGCCGGCTTGAACTGTACGACCTGACCGGCCGGTGGCCGCTGTTCGAGGCGTGGAAGCGCCGGCTTGCCGCCATGGTCGAGGCCCGGCGGCAGGCCGGCGCCACCATCGATCTGTGGGATTTCACCGGCTACAGTCCGGTCACCACCGAACCGGTGCCGCCCCCCGGCGACAAGAAGACCGAGATGGCCGGCTATTGGGAGGTTTCGCACTACAAAAGCGTGGTCGGCGATCGGGTCCTCGACACCCTGTTCGGCCGAACCGGGCCCGACGGCTCGTCCTTCGGCGTCCGCCTGACTCCGGAGAGCCTGGAGCCCCACCTGGCGCTGATCCGGCATGAGCAACAGGCGTTCCGAACCCGCTATCCCGAGGTGGCCGCCGAGTTGGCCGAACGCGCCAGGCGTCTCGCCAAGAGCGGCAAGGGGGAAAGCAAGGAAAAGCCGGACCTGAACGCCAGCCTGGATTGACACGGGCGGGGCATGGCGCGAATGAAACATGCCTTTGCTCAAAGGAGTATCTCTAATTGCTGAATTGAGAGGGGATGGCAGCCAAGACTACTATGCCGGACGTTTCACGAATTTCCGACACCCCATCCCATGCCGATAAGTAGACACGCTCCCTCGGATCAATATTATCCGGCGATCGAGATTAATCGCTTGGAACTGAAAAAAATCAAATATCATCCGACGGTCAGCCTTGTTCGCGATGAGTATTTTAAAAGATTCCCGGACAAGGCGGAGCGATTCGGCGAAAACGATTGGAAAAGAGTGTGCCATGTGTTCGGCCGCCTGTGCCGAGGCGACTCCCTTCTCGAAGTCGGTGTCGGGCAAGGCCCCTTCATCAATTGCGTCAGCCAGTCCCGAACCTTTGACCGGCTGATCGGCATCGACATCAAAAGCTACAGCATGTTTTTCAAAATCAGGGACAATTACGACGTTTTGACCATGAACGCCGCGGCCATGGCGTTCCCCGACCGATCCTTCGATGTGGTGACCTGCATGGAGGTGCTGGAGCATCTGGAACCCGACGTGTTCGAGCGCGCCCTGGCCGAGTTGCGCCGGGTCTGCCGCCACCAGCTTCTGATCACCGTTCCCTTCAAGGAGCCCCTGCCCCTGCCGAAATACCACAAGCTCCGCTTCGACGAGGCGGATCTGCTCCGCTGCTTCCCCACCGGCCGTTTCACCCTGCTGCGCAAGGACAATCCGCGCAAGGTCCCTTGGGTGCTGGTGGAAGAACGGGTCGATCGCCCCGAAGGCGCGGACAAACCGTGGGGATGGTTCACGCGGATCGGCGACATCATCGGGCGGGCGTTCTAGGGCGAAGCCCCGTGTCCGGCCCTGGACCTGCGAAAGACCGTCGTGCCCGGGCCTGGGTGGAACGCGGGCACTCCTGGATGGCGCTTGCGGCGCGCTCGGGCACTCTCTATGAAGCCCTCGCGGGCTCGGTTCAGCAGCCCACCCTTTCCTCCGCCTGCCCCCGACGCGAAGCCAATGATCGATATGCTGAAAGAGGTCTGGCGCTACCGTTACGTCGTCGTCGTCCAGACCTGGGCGACGCTGCGCGCCAGCAACGTCAATACCCGGCTCGGCCCTTTGTGGTGGTTCTTCGAACCGCTGGCGATGATGTTCGTTTACTACTTCGTTCTGCACACCATGATGGGACGCGGCGGCCCCGGCTACCACGTCTTCGTGCTGAGCGCGCTGATCGTCTGGAAGTGGTTTTCCCAAAGCGTGTCGCAATCGGCGGGAACCTTCGTCCGCAACCGCAACCTGATCCTCCAGGTGCGCTTTCCGTTGCTGTGCCTGATCGTCGCGCCGATCCTGGCCAATCTGTTCCATACCCTCCTGGGGGTGGCGGTGGTCCTGCTGTTCGCCCTGCGCGTGCCCGGGCTGGAACTGCTGTATCTGGTGCCGCTGTTCCTGGTTCAGTTCCTGTTCACGCTCGGCCTGTCGGTGCTGGTGTCCATCGTGAATGTCTATGTCCGCGATCTGGAGCACAGCCTGTCGGCCATCCTGCGCGCCTGGTGGTTCCTGAGCCCGGTGCTCTACGACGTGTCGCTGGTTTTGGAATCGGACCGGGTGCCGGAGTTCGCCAAGACGCTGTTCATGCTCAATCCGCTCGCCACCCTGCTGCCGGCCTATCGCGGCGTGCTGTTGGACGGCGTGGCGCCGGACATGGCGGCGGTCGGCGCCTGCGGTGCCGTTTCGCTGGTTCTCGTTCTTCTGGGAACCGCCCTGCTCCAGGCGCAGCAGCGCGTCATTCCAAAGATGATCTGACGGTGGCGGCTGGCGGCGGGAGAAGCGTCAGCGCGAGGCGTCGCGGCTGAAGCGCATGTAGGCGTCGATCACCGGCTCGGTCGGGCCGTCCATGATCAGGCGCCCCTTGTCCAGCCAGATGACCCGCTGGCAGGTTTCGCGCACGAAGGACATCTGGTGCGAGATCAAGATCATGCAGCGCGCCGCCTCGATCAGGCGGCTGAGGCGCGTGCGCGCCCGTTCGCGGTAGGCGTGGTCGCCGGCCGCCAGGGCTTCGTCGAGCACCAGGATGTCGGGCGTCATGGCGGTGGCGATGGCAAACGCCAGACGCGAGCGCATACCCGAGGAGTACTCGCGCACCGGCGCATCGATGAAGTCGGCCAACTCGGCGAAGGAAACGATCTCGTCCAGCTTGCGGCTGATCTCCCGGCGCGAGGCGCCCATCAGCGCGCCGCTGATGAAGATGTTGTCGTAGCCCGACAGGTTGCTCTTGAAGCCGGTGCCCAACGTCAGGATGCAGGCCCGCCCGTCCACCCGGACCGCGCCGCGATCGGCCTGGAACACCCCGGCGATGACCTTGGCGATGGTGCTCTTGCCCGACCCGTTGCGGCCGATCACGGCCACGGTTTCGCGCTCGCGGATGGCGAAGGAGACGTCCCGCAGGGCCCAGAACGGCTGACGGCCGCGCAGCAGACGCCCCAGCCCGCTGCGTTCCAGCCGTTGATAGGAGATGCCGACCTGGTCGAAGTCGATGACGACCGGCCGGTCGCTGCCCTTGGCCGGGGAAGACAGCTCCGATGGCGGGACGGCCGCCTCGCCCGGCACCGTCGGCACCGGCTCGCGGCCCCGTTTCCTGGCGGCGGGGCGCGATAGCCCCAGGGCCTTGGCAAGAGACTTCGGGCCGATCTCGGTGCGCGGCGCGACCGCCGGCGGCAGCCAGTCCCGCCAGGCCGCCGGCACCGGCTGCAGGCCCAGCAGCATGGGGGGCGACAGGGGCGCCTTGGTCGGGACGAAGATGGCGCGTTCGAAAGCGCCGCTCGTCCGGCCGAATTGCACGAGGTGCGGCAGGCAGTGAACCTCGGCGGAGCGGCTGCCGTGGGCGTCGGGGCACCAGATCTTGTCGCCCACGATCACGGGTTGGCGCAGGAAGCGCGGGCTGTCGGGCCGGTCGGGATCGCTGATCCCGGCACGCAGCAGACGCGGCGTGGCCCCGGCCACGCTCTCCAGGGCGCCGTCGGCCAGCTCGTATTCCCGGATCACCCCGTCCTCGGCCAACGAGACATAGAAGCTGTTCTCGTGGATGCGGGCGCCATAGGGCATGGGAAGGTCGGACAGCAGCACCTCGCCGGTATCCCAGGACATCACCGCGCCCCGTCCTGTCCCCCGGATTTCACCCAGGACGGCGAAAAGACGCCCGCGGGCATCCTCGGCCAAGCCATTCAGGAAAGTCAGCCCGCGCGCGCCGGCACCCGTCGGCGTCACCCCGCCGAACAGAGCGGGACAGACCGACAGGACGTGGCGGCTGTCGACGAAATCGCCGTCCAGGGTGAACTCGTCGATGGTATCGGCCCGTGTCGCCACGACCAGGACGCGCGCGCGCGCGGCGGAGGCATGAACGGCCAGCAGGCCGCCGCCGTTGGCGGTGGAAGGCAACCACTCCGGCCGCGCCACACGCCGTTCCAGGCCGATGACCGGCCCGTCGCTGGAACCGCTGACGCGGAAAACATACAAAGCGCAATTGTTGATCGCATAAATCCGGTCGCCCAGAAGGGCGCCGTCGCGAAAACCTACCCGAGGGAAGCTTTCCTCAAGGTCGATCACCTGCAACCAATCATAAGACGCCCGCTCGGTATCAAGCAGAGCGATACCGCCAAGGTTCTGTTGAACAAAATTGGCGACGGCAAGAAGCTTCATGTCAAGAGATGGCCGTTTGGAAAACTGGCGAGAGTTTGGCTAAAACCAATAACGGTGGCAATAACCGAACAGAAGCCACCGCAGAAAGCGCAACAAACAGCGCGAAACTGCCCCCTCGTAACGAACCTGTTCCGAAGTGTCAATGGCGATTATCGAACCGCCACATTCGCTCGACGATATTGCCTCCGGCCGGCAAGTCGATACAATTCGGATTCATCACGCGGCCCGCCGTTCTCCCGGAAGGCGGTCCGGTGACCAGAGGCCGGTCCTTTGGCCTCACCGCGGAGATGGCCATCTCCGCCTGGAGACACGGATGCACGTTTTTCTTCCCATCTATTTCAACGCCAGCCTGGGCGGTCTCCACGAGCACGCCATGGCGCAGATCAAGGCGCTGCGGTCGCGGGGGCACACCTGCACGGTCATGTGCCGGCCGGGCGCTTTCGCCGAGCGGGCCAGGGCGGCGGGGGGCCGGGTGGTGACCTCCCATTTCCGCGACCCGGACGAGGACGTCGCCAAGGCTTTGAGGCATCCGGGCATCGATCTGGTGCATGCCCATCCTTTCGCGGCGCGGCGGGTCGGGCTCAAGGTCGCCCAAACCCTGGGCGTGCCCTTCTTCCTGACCATCCACGGCATGTATACCGACGATCTGGAGACTTACGCTCCGTGCGTCGACATGGTGTGCGCGGTCAGCGACGCGCTGCGCGATCATATTCTGGCCCACACCGCGATGGAGCCGCGCCGGGTGGTGGTCCTGCGCAACGGGGTCGATACCGAGGTCTTCCGGCCGGACGCGTCTCCCAGCCGGTTTCCGCCCCCGCCCCGGGGGCTGCTGGATTGCGTCAACCGCACCCTGCGCGCCGTGCCTGCCCTGCTGCACCGGCCCGGCGGCGGCCGGGCCGCCGCGCCGCCGGCCGCCCCGGGCGACGGAGAACGCACCATCGTCTTCGCCTCGCGCTTCGACAAGGACAAGGCGTTCATCCTGGATATCATTCAGGAAACGTGGCGCACCATGGCGGAAACCGGCCGGTCGGACCTGCACTGGGTCATGGCCGGTGACGGCGTGCTTCGCCCTGATCTGGAAAAGGCCGCCGCCCAACTCAACGCCCGGACCGGCCGTCCTCTGGTCCGCTTCGAGGGCTGGCGTCCGGCGGCGGAGTTGGCGCACCTGTTCCGGCAAGCCGACATCGTCGTGGCGCCCGGGCGCTCGGCCCTGGAGGCCATGGCTTGCGGCGTGCCGGTGATCGCCGTCGGCAGCAAGAAGTACGTCGGCATTCTGCAAGGCGACGGCCTGCTCCAAGGCATGCACACCAATTTCGGCGGCATCGGCAACAAGCATAAGGACTATGCGCCCGGCGCGATGCTGCGCGACATCGACCGGATCATCGGCGATGGCGAGTTTGCCGACCGTTTGCGCGCCACCTACGCCGGGCTGATCGAATCCACCTATCGACAGGCGACGATCGACCGTTTGCTCGACGCGCTCTACACCATGAGCCTCGACGAGGGCGCGTGCAACGGCCGGCTGAGCCGTCAGCGGGTCCGCGTCGATCATCCCGGCCTGGGTTTCGCCGCCGCCGACGGCCGGTTGCAGTGGACGGCCGGGACCGTCCCCGGCTATCGGGCGTCCCTGGCCGAGAACGGGACGGCGCGCCTGGTTTCGACCCTGGCGGCGAAGGAGTCCGCCTATTTGGCGAGCGCGCCCGGAATTCACATCCGCCCCCCGGAAAACCCGAGCCTGTGGCCCATGAAGGCGGGAGCGGTGCATGCCCTGGACCTGACGGTGTCGGTCGAGGACGGGGCTCCCCGCCTGTGGCTCTGGGTTCTCGAATACAACGACCACAAGCGTGTCGGCCGCCTCCGTCTGAAGTTGCAGAACGGCACCAACCAGATTGTCTTCCGCGCCGCCGCCGATACCGTCAGCTTCCGTCTGGCCATCGGCCTGAGCGATTCCGGCACGGCGGTCCTTGGGCCGCCGCGTCTGTTCGAACTCGATCCGGAGCGAACCGAACCGTTCGAAGGCGGCCCCTTCGACAACCGGCGGGATCGCACCCTCCCCCCTCCCGAGCGGTACGAGGGAGGGAACCTGGTGTTCATCGTCGGCGCTCCGCGCTCGGGCACGACCTGGCTGCTCAATCTCTTGGCGGCCCATCCCGACGCGGTCGCGGCCACGGTCGACAACCTGGACATCCGCATCAACGACAAAACCACCCAGGAAACCAACATCTTCACTCCCAACCGCGCCCTGAGCGATGCCGAGATCGCGGCGCGGTTCCAGCGTTTATCGCAGGCCAATCCGGGCAAGGTGGTGGTGGAGAAGACCCCCTATCATCTGTTGCAGGTCGATCGCATCCGCCGCGTTTTCCCCCGGGCGGCGCTCGTCCTCGTCTTGCGGGACGGCCGGGACGTCGCGACCTCGATGATCCATGTCGGCCAGAACCAGGACAGCTGGTGGAAGGGAGCCCCAAAAACGATCGAAAACGCGGCCGAAATGTGGAAAACCTACGCCCAGGCGGCCTTGCGTTGCCAGTTCCTCCACGCGCCGCGCACCGTCCACTACGAAGAGCTGGCCGAAAATCCCGTCGGCGTGCTGACCGACCTGCTGGCGGCTCTGAATCTTTCCACCGCCGGGGTCGACCGCCAGATCGAGGCTTGCCGCGATGGCAAGGGCATTCCGATCAAAGGGGTGTTCCGGGAGGGCAAGGTCGGAGCGTGGCGGGATTTCCTCACGCCGCAGGACGTGGCGGCGTTCGAAGGTGTGGCCGGGCCATTGTTGCGCGCGCTCGGCCCCGCCGAAGCCGGCACGCGGGAGACATAAAAAAACCGGCCGCGGCGGGGCCAACCCCGCCGCGGCCGGTTCAGCCATGCCCGCGTCAGCCCGCCGGCCGGTCGCGCCAGAAGCCGCGGGTGTCGATGACGATCTTGTTGAGAAGCTGGGACGCCGTCACCGCCCGGAACATCGAGTGGTCGACCAGCAGCACCACGATGTCGGCCTGGCTCAGCGCCTCGCGCAGGTCGGCCAGGACGACGTTGTCAAAACCGGCCAGCTCCTTGGGCAGCGCCTCGACGAAGGGTTCAACCACCAGCATCCGGGCGAGCTTCTCCCCCGCCAGATGGGAGACGATCTCCACCGCCGGACTCTCGCGCAGGTCGTCGACGTCGGCCTTGTAGGCCAGCCCCAGGCAGGCGACGACCGGCGCCTTGAAGCGCTCGGCGTGATGGCGGATCTGCTCCAGCACATGGAACGGCTTGTGATCGTTGACTTCGCGCGCGGTGCGGATCAGCCGCGCCATCTCGGGCACGCTTTCGACGATGAACCAGGGATCGACGGCGATGCAGTGGCCGCCCACCCCCGGCCCGGGGTTCAGGATGTTGACGCGGGGGTGCCGGTTGGCCAGCTCGATGACGCGCCAGACGTCCAGCTCCAGCCGGTCGCAGATCATCGACAATTCGTTGGCGAAAGCGATGTTGACGTCGCGGTAGGCGTTCTCGGTCAGCTTGACCAGCTCGGCGCTGTCGGCGTCGGTGATCAGGCAGGCGCCCTTGACGAAGGTTTTGTACAGCTCCAGCGCGCGGGCGGCGCACCGCGGCGTCATGCCGCCGAGAATGCGGTCGTTCTCGACCAGCTCGGTGACCATGCGGCCGGGCAGGATGCGCTCGGGGCAGTGGGCCATCAGGATGTCGGCCTGCTCGCCCTTCTGGTGCGGGAAGCTCAGGTCGGGGCGCTGCTCGGCCAGCCAGCGGGCCAGCTGGGCGGTGGCGCCGACCGGCGAGGTGGATTCCAGGACCACCAGCGTGCCCGGCCGAAGCACCGGGGCGATGGAGCGGGCCGCCGCCTCGATGTAGCTGAGGTCGGCGCGCTTGTCGGCGACGATCGGCGTCGGCACGGCGATGATGAAGGCTTCCGCCGGCTCGGGATTCCGGGTGGCCCGCAGCTTGCCGGTGGTCACCGCCGCCTTGACCAGCATGTCGAGGTCGGGCTCGCTGAAATGCACCTCGCCCTGGCTGATCAGGGAAACCACCCGCTCGTTCACGTCCACGCCGACCACCTCGATGCCGCGGCTGGCGATGGTCGCGGCGGTCGGCAGACCGATATAGCCAAGGCCGATGACCGAGATCTTATTGAACGGGTGTCGCACGAAGCAGCTCCTTCACAATACGTTCGCTGGCATGCCCATCCCCGTAGGGGTTATGGGCGAGACTGGCCTTCTCATAGGCTGCCGGGTCGTCAAACAAGGTCGTGAAACCCTCCAGGATGCGATCGGCGTCGGTCCCGACGAGCTTGACGGTGCCGGCTTCCACGGCTTCCGGGCGCTCCGTCACGTCGCGCATGACCAGCACAGGCTTGCCGAGCGACGGCGCCTCCTCCTGGATGCCGCCGGAATCCGTCAGGATCAGACAGGACCGGTTCATCAGATAGACGAACGGCAGATAATCCAGCGGCTCGATCAGATGCACGCGCGGCCGGTCGCCCAGGATGCGCCGAACCGGCTCACGCACGTTTGGATTGAGGTGGACCGGATAGACGATCTCCAGATCGTCGCGATCGGCCATGCGGGCAAGCGTCGTGCAGATGCGCTCGAACCCGCCGCCAAAGCTTTCGCGGCGATGGCCGGTGACCAGCACCAGCCGCTTGGCCGGGTCGAGGAACGCGAAACGCTCCTCCATCGCGCGCTTGATCGCCGGGTCGCCGTCGATGCGCGCCACCACATGCAGCAGGGCGTCGATCACGGTGTTGCCGGTGACCAGGATGCGGCGGTCGCCCAGATTTTCGGCCAGCAGGTTGCGGCGCGATCCCTCGGTCGGGGCGAACAGAAGGTCGGCCATGCTGTCAACCACCCGCCGGTTCATCTCCTCCGGCCAGGGGCGCTTCAGGTCGCCGGTGCGCAGGCCCGCCTCGACATGGCCGATCGGCACCTGACGATAGAAGGCGGCGAGCGCGGCCGCCATGGCGGTGGTGGTGTCGCCGTGAACCAGCACATGGCTGGGCGCGCACTCCCCGATCACCCGCTCCACGCCTTCCAGCACGGCGGTGGTGATCTGGGCCAAAGTCTGCCCCGGCTTCATGATGTTGAGATCGTAGTCGGGACGAATCTCGAACAGGTCAAGCACCTGATCGAGCATTGAACGGTGCTGGCCGGTCACGCACACGATGGGCTGGAGACCGGGCTCGGTGCTCAAGCGATGCACGACCGGAGCCATTTTGATGGCCTCGGGCCGGGTTCCGAAAACAACGAGGACTTTGCGCATCAAGAAGCTTTCCTGGTCGCCGCAAGGCGGGGTTCGCAGATAGACCTTATCCGCACCGATTTCCAGTTGTGACACGGGCGATCCCAAGGACCCGGGCCGTCGTTCCGCCGACAAAAGACGGCTGGCCACACTCTTGCAATTCCTCTGGCCCTCTTGTCAACGCGTCATACCAAAGGCGGGTGATGGCTTCCATCACCCGCCTTTGGTTCAAACCCGACAGCACAGTGCGGAGCAATGCGCGGAAGGGGGATACGGGCGGCAAATCATGGAAGTGTTCAAACGCCGCCCGTATCAACCAAGCATCGCCCGCATTACCGCCGGACCTGAGACGCCAGGGTTTCATAAAGCGTGCCCAAGCGGCCCGCCAGCGCCATCCAGGACCGCTCCCGCTCCACCCAGGCGCGGGCCGCCTCGCCCAGGCGCCGACGCAAATCGGCGTCCCGGACCAAGCGCTCCAGGGCGTCGGCCAGATCCCCCACGTCGTCCTTGCGATGCTGCAGGCCGGTGACGTCGTGTTCAACGATCTCGGCCAGCGCCCCCACGTCGGAGACGATGACGGCCTTCCTCATGGCCATGGCCTCGAACGGCTTGAGCGGCGACACGACCTCGCAGACCGGGTGCCCCTTGCGCGGGAACGGCGCGATGTCGATCACCGAGTAATAGTCCTCGACCTGGGCGTGGGGGACCCGGCCGGTAAAGCGGACCATGTCGCCCAGATCCAGCTCCCTGGCCAGGGCGCGGGCGTCGGCCGCGGCCCCGCCGTCGCCCACCATCAGCACACCGAAGTTATCCAGGCCACGCCGGCGCAATTGGCCAATGGCCTGCATCAGGTAGTCCAGGCCTTCGTAGAACACCATGGAACCGACGAAACCGATCACCACCTTGCCTTCGAACCCCAGCTGGCGGGCCAGTTCGATATTGCGGGGGCGGCCCTGGAAACGGTCGGCATTGACCCCGTTGGGCAGAAGCTGGATCTTGTCGCGCGGCACCCCGCGCTCGACCATCAAGTCGCGCAGGCGGCCGGTGATGGTCATCACCGCGTCGGCGCCGCACGAGGCGTCGACCTCCAGCCGCCGCATCAGGCGGTACTGATCGGAGCCGGCCCACTCCGGTTGGCGCGACATGCGCGTCAGGTCTTCCAGGCCGCGGATTTCGTAGATGGTCGGGAGGCCCAGGGTGCGCCCGGCGATGTTGGCGGCGATGCCGTTGTAGTGGAACGACGCGGCGTGCAGCACCGCCGGCTTCAACTCGCGGCACAGATCGACCAGCCGTTCGGCATACTTATCCAGGTATTCGCCGCGGGTCAGCGTGCGCAGGTTGTAGTCCAGGTCGATCAGATAGCGATAGCGCACGCCGTCGATCTCGCGCTCCGCCGGCACGCCGGCATCGGTCGTGACGCGATCATGCGGATAGCCCAGGCGGCCGACCGCGATCACGTCCCACCCCTGACGGACCAGCGCGGTCAGCAGGCCGTGGGCGCGGGTGGCATAGCCGCCGGAATGATAGGGCAAGGCGTTGTGCAGCAAATAGAGGACCCGGCGCGGATTGTCCGGCGTGTAGGCGGCCGGCTGCCGGGGGGGCAGGGCTGCGCCTTCGTCCAGAATCCGCACCTCGTCCGCCAGCCGGGGCAACCGGCGCACGCGGAACCCCGCCTCGGTGAGCTGGCGGGCGCACTCCAGTTCCCGGCGCATCTGTCCCCGGGCGAAATACAGGCTCATCAGATGCTGGATCAGAACCGGGTCGAAATTTTCGGTGCTGGCCGCTTCGCCATAAGGCAGGACAACCGCCGGATAGGTTTCAAAACCGGCGTAGAAGAAGGTCGACCGATAGGAACGGGCCAACTCGGGCCGGGTGCGCAGTTGGTCCTTCACCCAGGCTTCGGTGGTCTCGATGCCGTCGATTTCGATCTTGCGCCGCACTTGGGCCGTGCCGAAGTTGTCGATGACGATCCGCTCCACCCCGCGCCTGGAAAAAGCCTGGACCCGGTGCCACAGGGCGGTGTCGAACAAAACGTCCTGGCGGCTGCCCCAGGAGGCAAGGATCAACTTCAAGATGCTGTTGACGGCATCTTGCCAGCCATGGCTGACGGCCCGCCGGGTGTAGCGGGAGGCGCGGGCGGTGCCCTCGACGATCAGGCTGCTTTTCAACACGCGCTGACTGGCGCGCTCCAGGCGGGGATGCAGGTGCCACGGCACGCCGGGAAGCCGCCGCATGATCCGGTCGGCCGGAATCACCAGACCGAACAGGATCAACTCCACACAGACGTTGCGGGCAAGAATTCTTGCTTTGCGTTTGGTGATGAAGCGCCGCCAGCCCCGGCTCCCGGACTTCTTTCGCGCGTGTCCCGGAAGCCTATGCACCGGAAGAAGCCGGACTTCACTTGCCATACTCAAACACCCTGCTTGCCCGCGCGCGGAATCCTTCAGCCGGCGCCCACCAGCCGAGAGCTATAGCACCATGATTTTGATGCGGGGAGGGCAATTTGGCCGGTCCACCATGCTTCCTGGAAAGCCCTGGCCCGCTTTCGGAGCGGTGGGGGGCGGGGCATGCCTGTGCTCATGCCGCTCCGGCCGCCACGTCTTCCAGCACGCGGCGCAGATCGCCGGCCAGCCGGTCGCGATCGAAGCGGGTTTCGGCCAGCCGGGCGGCGGCGGCGCCCGCCCGCGTCAAGGCTTCGGGATCGCCCAGCAGGGCGTGCAGCCGGGCGGCGGCCGCCGGGGCATCGGCGGCGGGCACGACGATGCCGGCGCCGGTTTCCTCGACCATCCCGGCCTGCCAGCCCCGGTAATTGATCATGAGCGGTCGGCCGGCGGCCAGCGCGTCGAACATCTTGTTGGCCGAATTGGCCCACATGGCCGGCATGTCGACGAACAGGGACGCCGCCACGGTGGCAGCGGAGAACACCGCCGGCATGTCGCGCTTGGACAGCGGCGGCATCATCCACAGATTGCGGTTGAGCACGCCCAGCTCCTCGGCCCGCGCGCGCACCCGATCGCGCTGGGCGCCGTCGCCCATGATCAGGAAGCGCACCCGAGGGTCGAGATCGCGCAAGGCCGCCGCGATTTCCGTCAGATAATGGACGCCGTTGATCAGCCCGAGCGTGCCGGCATAGAGCACCAGCGGCCCGCCGGCCAGATGGGGATGCTCGGCCAGGAACGCCCGGCCCCGCTCCTCGGGCACCCGGAACAGGTCGAGATCGCAACTGTTGGGGACGACGGCGATGCGGTCGGCCGGATAGCCGGCACGGGCGACGCCGTCGCGCATGCCGGGCGACAGCGCGATCACCCGCGCGGCGTTGCGATAGGCAAACCGCTCCAACCAGCGGGCGGCGGCGATTGACAACGGATCGCGCAACGCGCCCACGGCGATGGGCAGCGTCGGCCACAGATCGCGGACCTCCAGCACCATCGGCACCCGTCGGCGGCGCGCGGCGTAGACGGCCGGCAGGGCGATGGTCAGCGGCGTGCTGGTGGCGAAAACAAGATCGGCCTCCAAGGCCGCCGCCTGGCGCGCCGCCGCCCACGCGAAACGGAAGAACGCCTGGATGCGCGCGCGAAACGGCATGTGGTTGGAATAGGGCACCGGCAACCAGTGGACGCGAATGCCCTCCACCTCGGTTTCGGTCCAGCCGCCGGCCTGGCGCTCCCCGGCTCCCGGCGGCGCGCCGGCGGCACGCCACGAGGTCACCATGTCCACCCGATGCCCGGCCCGGACCAGCCGGCGCGCCATCTCATAGGACCGGGTGCCGCCGGACATGGCGGGGGTGGTGAAATACTGGTGAAGGTAGATGATGCGCACCGGAACCTTGCCGACAGGCGATGGGAGCGGGCCCCATTCATCGCAGGCGGTTCCGGCCTTGGCAAGGGCGACGGGCGTCGCGAATAGGTGTATGGATTTCCTGGATTCCGGGGCGTCGCCCCGGCGCGGAAGAGGGAGAGGCGGAGTGAGGCCGTTCCGGGTCGTGCATATGTCCAGCGTGCATTCCTGGAAGGACCCCCGGATTTTGCTCAAGCAGTGCGCATCGCTCGCCCAGGCCGGCTGGGAGGTCCATCTGGTGGTGGCCAACGGGCCGGGCGGTACGGTCGACGGCGTTCGGATTCACGTCGTGCCGGGCGCCGCCGGCCGGCTCGGCCGCATGACCCGCACCGCTTTCCGGGTATGGCGCCGCGCGCTGGCGCTGGATGCCGACATCTATCATCTGCACGACCCGGAACTGGTGCCCTGGGGTCTGCTGCTGCGCGCCCGGGGGCGGCGGGTGGTCTATGACGTCCACGAGGATTACGTCACCGGCATCGCCCAGGCGCCCTACCTGCCCAGGCCCGTGGCCCGGCTGGCCGGGCGGCTGTACGGCGCGCTGGAGCGGCTGGCCGCCCCGGCCTTCGACATCGTTATCGCCGAAGCCTATTACGCCCGGCGCTTTCCCCGGGGCGTGCCGGTGCTGAACCACCCCCGGCTGGACGCCTTCCGCGATGCCGCCTTCGACGGCCGGGAGGCGCCGGCCGGAGGCGTGCGCCTGCTTTACACCGGCAACGTCACCGAAGGCCGGGGGGCGCTGCTCCACGCCGCCGCCCTGGCCGCCCTGCCCGACGCCCATCTCCATTTCGCCGGACGCTGTCCGGCGGCGCTGGCGGAGCGGATCATCCGGGCGGCCGGAGGACCGGAGCGGGTTTCCTTCGACGGAATCGACGCCTATGTGCCGTTCGAACGCATGCTCGACACCTACCGCCAGCCCTGGACGGCGGCGCTGGCGCTATTTCCCGACAGCCCGCATTACCGGGAAAAGGAGCTGACCAAACTGTTCGAGTACATGGCCGCCGGCCTGCCGCTCCTGTGTTCGGACTTTCCGGTCTGGCGCCGGCTGGTCGAAGGCGTCGGCCTGACGGTCGATCCGACGGACCCGGCCGCCATCGCCGCCGCGGTCGCGCGGCTGCACGGCGATCCGGCGCTGTACCGCTCGCTCGCCCGCAACGGCCGGCACGCCGCCTTCGAGCGCTTCGACTGGGCCATCCAGGCGGACCGTCTGGCCGGACTATACCGGCGGATGCTGCGCATGGACCCACCCGGCTTGATGCCGGTCTTGGGGAGCACGGCATCTTCGACCAAGGGACAGGACGCGCCATGAGCCGACAGCACCGCCCCCCCTCCGACGAAGGCGTGGCTACCGGACACCTGCTGGCCCTGGCTTTCGCCCATCACCGCGATGGCCGTCCCGCCGAGGCCGAGGCCCTGTACCGCCGGCTGCTCGACCGGGACCCGGGCCATGCCGACGCGCTGCACCTGCTGGGCGTGCTCCACGCCCAGACCGGCCGTGCCGTCGAGGCGGCGCGCCTGATCGAGCGGGCTATCGCGGTGTCTCCCGGCACGCCGGACTTCCATCTCAACCTCGCCAACGCCCTGCTGGACGGCGGGCGGGCGGCCGACGCCGTTCCGCGCTACCAGGAGGCCCTGCGTCTTGGGGCCGATGCCGCGACGGCCCTGACCGGCCAAGGCCGGGCGATGATCCATCTCGATCGGCCGGACGGGGCGGAACGGTACTTCCGCCAAGCGGCGGCGGTGGCGGCCGACCCGGTGCCGCCGTTGCTGGAACTGGGCGCGCTGCTGGTGGATCAGGACCGTCCGGCCGAGGCGGTGGCCGCCCTGGAACACGCGGTGAAACAGGCTCCCCGGCGGCCCGATACCTGGTCGGCGCTGGGTGCCGCCCAGCGTCGCCTGGGGCAGCCGGCGCACGCCGCCCACTGCTTCGCCCAGGCGCGGGCGCTGGCCCCGCGACAGGCCGCCCACGCCGCCAACCTGGGAATTTCCCTCATGGAACTGGGCCGCCTCGACGAGGCCGCGCGGCAGTTCGACACCGCCGTGGCGCTGGCCCCCGACGATGCGCGCCACCACTACGGCCGCGCCTTCTGCCGGCTGTTGGCGGGCGATCTCGCCGGCGGTTTCGCGGAATACGCCTGGCGCACCCGCGCGCCCGACTTCACTTCGCCCCGCCGCGTCTTCGACCGGCCGGTGTGGGACGGTCGGCCGCTGCCCGGCGGCACGATCCTGCTCCACGCCGAGCAGGGCTTCGGCGACACCCTCCAGTTCGCCCGCTACGCCCGGCGGGTGGCCGAACGGGTGCCGCGGGTCATCGTCGAGGCGCAACCGGAACTGGCCGACCTGCTCGCCACCCTGGACGGGGTCGAGCGGGTGGTCGTCGAGGGTTCGCCCCCGCCCGAGGTCGACGCCGTCTGCCCGATCCCGGAACTGCCCCGGCTGTTCGGCACCACGCTGGCCGGCATTCCGGCCGAAATCCCCTACCTCACACCCGATCCGGCGCGGCGGGCGGTATGGCGGCAACGGCTGGACCGCATCCGCGACCGCCGGGTCGGGCTGGTGTGGGCGGGGCGCCCCACCCACCCCAACGACCACAACCGTTCGCTGACGCTGTCGGCTCTGGCGCCGCTGGGCCGCGTGCCGGGGGTGGTGTTCGTGTCGTTGCAAAAAGGCCCGGCGGCGGACCAGACGCGCCTGCCGCCACCGGGCATGGCGTTGTGGGACGCCGGTTCCGAATTGGCCGACTTCGCCGACACGGCGGCGGTGCTGGCCACCCTCGATCTGGTGATCACCGTCGATACCGCCGTTGCCCACCTCGCCGGGGCCATGGGGGTGCCGACCTGGGTGCTGCTGCCGGTGGCGCCGGACTGGCGCTGGCTCCTGGGGCGCGATGACAGCCCCTGGTACCCGAGCCTGCGGCTTTACCGCCAGACCGCCTGGGGCGACTGGCCGGGGGTCGTCGCGCGGGTGCGCGACGACCTCGGACGGTTCGACAGATCAACGCGCCAGCCCTGATCGAAAGGGGCGGCGTTCCCGGTTTATACGCGTTTCAGAAAGTTCTGACCGCCGGTCAGAACTTTTTGAACCTGGTATTAAATCAGGCTGGCGAGGACGCCGAAGCTGCTCGACGTCGCGCCGCCCGACAGCGGCGGCACGCTCACGCTGGCCAGACGGTCGGCCATGCGCGCGGTGGTGGAGGCGGCGGACATCACCAGGTCGTACGCCGTCTCGCCCCGCGACGGCGTGACCTTCACGAAGTACTGCCCGACCGCCAGCGTCGGCGTCAGCACGGTGCCGGGGCTGTTGACCCGGTTGTTGCTGATCACGTCGCCGTCGGCGGCGAGCAGGCTGACGTTGATGCTGGTGCCGAACTTCACCTCGTTGAGGGCGATCGAGGCGGTGCCGGCGGCGCTGACCCGGAACGAGAACACGTCGGTGTCGCCGGTCTTCATGTAGTCCTCGGCCGTCACCACGCGGCTGGACAGGATGCCCATCGACTTGGCGCTGCCGGTGGTGCCTTCGGCCCCGTCGGCGTAGGTGGCGCGCAGGCCCAGGGCGTACGGCGTGTCGCTGCCGCTGTCGGAGACCTGCACGAAGTAGCTGCCCTCCGTCAGCGTCACGTTGATGGACTCGTTGGTGCTGCCGTTGGCGTTGGACCGGCGGATGACGGTGTGGGCCGAGTTGTCCCGCAAAATGGCAAGGTCGGCATCGCCGGTCATGCCCGTCAGGTTGAGCGCCAGGGAGGCCGGGCTGTCCACGGTGAAGCGATAGTAATCCGTGGCGTCGTCGTCGCCCACCTTCTCGCGGACGGTGGTCGCCGCCGCCGTCAGGGTGCCGACGTCGTAGGGGGTGGCGAAGGTGTTGCCGGCGAGGTCGGCGTAGGCCGAGCGCAGGTTGAGGGTATAGGACGTCTCGGCGCCGCCGTCCGGCCGGACCCGGACGTAGTAGGTCCCGGCGCCCAGGCCGTAGTTGAAGGTGTCGGGGGTGGAGCCGGAGGTGCTGGAGCGCCGGAGCGTCCGCCCGGTCGAATCCAGCAACTCAAGATCGGCGTCGCCGGTCATGTTGGTGAGTTCGAAGAAGGCCTTTCCGCTGGCGATGGTCGAGAACTTGTAGACGTCGATGTCGGTGGTGCCGCGCACCGTGCCGACCCAATCGGTGCCGGTCAGCACCCGTGAACTCAAGATGCCCATGTTGGTCGCCGCCGTGATCGCGCCGTCGGTGGCACGGTCGGCGTCGTCGGCCTCGCCGGTCAGGTTGAGGGTGTACTGGGTGTCCGAGGCGTTCTCGATCACCTGGGCGTAGTAGGTGCCCGGGGTCAGCACGCGCTCGATGGACTCGGCCGCCGAGCCGCTCTGGTTGGAGGTCGCGACCACCCGGTCGAGCGCGTTGTACAGCTTCAGGTTGGCATCACCCTCCATGCCGGAGAGGTTGAGCCGGATCGTGGCCCGCGAGCGGATCGAGAAGCGGTAGTAGTCGGAAGTGTCGGCGTCGCCGACGAACTCGTTGCTGGTGATCGCCACCCCGTTGAGGTTGAGCGGATCGGCCAGCCACGAGGCCATCGGCGCGGAGTTGCCGACGCGGTCGGTGGGCACGGCGCTGACCGAAACCGCGTAGGGCGTCTCGACCCCGCCGCGCGACGACAGCTTGACGTAGTAGGTACCGGCGCCGACGTTGCGCGACAAGGTGGCCTGGGTCCGGCTGGACGTGGTCTGCAAGGGCTCGTCGCTGGTGGCGTTCAGCAAAGCCATGTCGACGGTCGAGGTCATCTCGTCGACCTGGAGACGGATCGTCGAGTTCGAGGTCACGACGAAGCGGTACATGTCGATGTCGGTCCCGCTCAGCGAATCGCCGTCGCGGAAGGAATCGCTGGTGTTGGCCAGCGTGCCGAAGGTCTGCGCCGTTTCCTTGGTGTTGCCGATGGGGTCGGCGCCCACCGCCGGCTCGGCCTTCATGCCCAGGGAATAGCGGGTTCCGGCGACGGTGTCGGCCGGGTAGACCTGGGCGACGTAGGTGCCGGCGGCCAGGGTGTCGTAGACCTGTGTCTCGTCGGCGGTGCCGGTGGCCGTCCCGCCGGTGCTCACGGTGACCGGGTTGCCCGAGGTGGCCGAGTACAGGATGATGTTGGCTTCGTTCCGCAGCCCCGACAGGCTCAGCGTCACGGTGGCGGCGCGGGACAGGGTGAAGCGGTAATGGTCGTGGGCGTCGGCCCCGCCGACGTGGTCGCTGAACCGCCGGATCGCCGGCCCGAGCGCTTCGATGTCCTGCGCTTGCGTCAGCGAGTTGTCGGCCTGGTCGGGCGGGATGTAGAGCGGCGTCGCGATGCCCAGCGTGTAGTTGGTGCCGGCGGAGGCCGCCCCGGTGCCGGGCAGGACGCGCAGGTAGTAGGTGCCGGCCGGCAGCGCGCTGCGCGTCAGCGTCTCGGCGGTGGTGCCGGTGCTGGTGCCGCCCGTGGTTCCGGTCACCGCGGCGCCGGTGGCGCCCAGCAGCTTGATGTCGGCGTTGGTGCCGAGCCCGCTCAGGTTGACGCTGAGGTTGGTATCGTCGGTGGTGACGAACTTGTAGTAATCGTCGCTGTCCGAACCGCGGCCGATGTGATCGCTGAAGGTCTGTTCGGTTTCCCCGGCCTCGATCATCCGCGCGGCGGCCTGCGTGTTGCCGGCGTTGTCGGGCGGCAGGGCGGACGGCGCGGTGAAGCTCAGGGTATAGCTGGTGACGGCTCCGCCGCTCACGGCCGGGGCCACGTCCAGATAATAGGTCCCGGCGGCCAGATCGGCGGCCATCAGGGTTTCGTCCGCCGTGCCGGTGTTGGAACCGCCGACCGCCGCGCTGACCGGCAGGCCGGTCGCGCCCAGCAGGCGGACGTTGGCGTCCTGGGTCAGGCCGGTCAGGCTGGCCGTCAGGTTCACCGGCTCGGTCAGGACGAGACGGTAGTGGTCGTGGGTATCCGTCCCGCCGATGTGCTCGGAGGTCGACTGCGCCGTCGCCCCCGCCCAGGTGAGGGAGGACGCGGCGGTCATGGTGTTGCCGACGGTGTCGGCCGGCGGCGGTTCGGCCAGCGACAGCGACAGTGAATACGGCGTGCTGGCGTAGTCGTAGGAATAGACCCGCACGTAGTAGACGCCCGCCGCGAGATCGCTCACGGACAGGGACTCGGAAGCCGAACCGTATGAGCTGCTGTAGGAAACGGAGGCGCCGAAGCTGTCGAACAACTCGACGTCGCCGTTGCCGGTCATCCCGGTCAGGCTGAGGCTGAGATCACCCGCGGTGTTGGTGGTGAACTGGTAATAGTCGTCGGCATCGGCCGCGCCGATGCTGTCGAAGGCGCTCTGTCCGCCGGTGGCCAGTATGCCGAGATTGCTGGCCGTCGCCATCGTGTTGCCGACCGCATCCGTTCCAGGCGCCGGCCCGGTCGAGGTGGCCGACAGCGTCAGGGTGTAGTCGGTGGTGGTGCCGCCGTAGGGGTAGACGCGCACGTAGTAGGTGCCGGCCGGCAGGCTGGACAGGCTGATCGCCTCGGGCGCCGAACCGCTGGCGCTGCTGCTGCCCAGCGAGGTGAAGCCCGAGCTGTCGAGAAGCTTGACGTCCGCGTCGGCGCTCAACCCGGTCATCGACAACTGGAAGTTGGTCACCTCCGAGGTGGTGAAGCGGTAGTAGTCGTTGGTGTCGTCCGATCCGACGGCGTCGTTGAAGCTCCCCCCCGCGCTGGTCAGCGCGCCGATGTCGCGGGCGGCCCAGGTCGAGTTGCCCGCCGAATCCACCGGCCCGGTAGGCACGGCCGACATCTGCAGCGAATAGGGCGTGTTGGTGGAACTGGTGGAATAGACCCGCACGTAATACGCGCCGGCCGTCAGGCCGCTCCAGTTGATCGCCTCGGCGGCCGATCCGGTCCCGTTGCTGCCGGTGAGGGCGGAGCCGTACTCGTTGACCAGCTGGACGTCGGCGTCGGCGCTCAGCCCGGTGAGGCTCAGGCTGAAGGTGGACGGGCCGGCGATGGTGAAGCGGTAATAGTCGTTGCCGTCGCTTCCCCCGACGTTCTCGTTGAAGAGCTGGCCGGCGGCGGTCAGCGCGCCGAAGTCGCGCGCCGTCGCGGTCGTGTCGCCGACGGTGTCCGGCACCGCCGTCGGCGTGGCCGACATCCGCAACTGATAGGAGGTGCTGTTGTAGCCGCCGTAGGAATAGACCCACACATAGTAGGAGCCGGCCGACAGGTTGGACAGGTTGATCGCCTCGGACGTCGAACCGCCGGCACTGCTGTTGCCCAGCGCGGTATAGCCCGAACTGTCGAACAGCTTGACGTCGGCGTCGGCGCTCAACCCATCCAAATTCAACCGAAAGTTGCTCTCGCCGGTAGTGGTGAAGCTATAATAATCTTCGGTGTCGTCACTGCCGACGTAATCCCAGAAGTACAAGTCCGTACTTCCGAGAGTCCCGACGTTCTGGGCTGTGTCGCGGCTGTTGTCGGTGGTACCGGGCATGGGACATCCGTTGGCTGAAGGGGGAGAGCCTTTGGCGACGATTTTATGCTTTTTCGCTCTGAAAGTGATGAACGAGGAATGCTGTAGGACCACCCTCGAACTTGAGAACTAACCCTTGCGAAACAGGGCCTTAGCCGGATAACGACCCGATCCGGCCTCAAAAGGCGCCGCTAAGTGACAAAAAAGCGACAACTTGTCGCATACGTGGCGAAGCCAAGACCCCGAAGCAGAGCGGCATAAGGAAACGGCAGCGGCGTCGGCCGCTGCCGTCTTCCATCCGACCTGTTCGGGCGGACGCCTGGATCAGGCGGCCAGAATGCCCTGCCAGGACGTCCGCGGCTCCATCCCCGACAGCGCCGAGGCGAGACCGCTGCTGAGCGGCATCGACAGGCTTGCCGTGTCGGTGAACGACGGACGGGAGCGGGCGGCCGAAGCGGTGCCGCCGCCCGTCACCGTCAAGGCGTAGTTGGTGTCGGCGCCACGGGACTGCACATGGATGTAGTAGAGGCCCGCGCCCAGATCCTCCTCGGCGACCGTGCCACCGGTGGCGCCAAGACGCCGGGTGGTCAGGATGCTGCCGTCCACTTCGACCAGCGAAACGTCAATGCTGGCACGGGCGCTGAGCTCGCTCAGGCTGACCGTGAAGTCGAGCGGCGTCTCCGAGTCGATCCCCACCCGATACCAGTCGTCCGCGTCGCGGGCCGAGGTGGTGGCGGTGCCGACGAAGTCCTGCGTCGACAGCTCCGACGAGGCACGGCGCAGATTGCCGAGGGAGGCGGCCTCCTCCTGGGTATCGCCGGCGTTGTCGGACGGCAGGGCGTTCAGCGTCATGGCGTAGGACGATTCGCCAAGGTTGCCGGTGAGCTTCATGTAGTAGGTGCCCGGCGACATGTGGCTGGTCATGGTCCGGGAGCTGAAGTTCGACGACTCGATGACCTCGCCGCTGGCATCCAGGAAGGCGTAGGTCGACCGCGTGTCCGTGGTGGTGTCGCCCAGGGTGGCGGTCACGTCGGCTTCGGAGCCGACGACGAACTTGTAGATGTCGACATCGGTGCGGCTCAGGGTGTCGTTGAATTCGACAGTGCGCGGCAGCAGCGTGCCGAGAGCCGTCGCCGTCTCGATGGTTTCGCCGGCGCTGTCGAGCGCCGCCGCGCTGACCGTCGCGCGGTAGCCGGTCTGGGCGCCGCCGTTGCCCGACACCTGCAGGTAGTAGGTGCCGCGGTTCGCCTCGTAGGTGAAGCGTTCCTCGGCGGTGCCGTTGGCGCTGGACGCCTGGATCACCGTGCCCTTGCCGTCCAGCAGCGCCAGATCGGCGTCGGCCGTCATGCCGGTCATGACGAAGGTCAGCTCGCTGCCGTTGGTCGCCACGGCGAACTTGTAGATGTCGATGTCGTCACCGACGACGATCTCGGAGGCCGGCGAGGACAGGGTGGCGCCGGTACGCAGCGTGCCCATGTCCTTGGCCTTGCCGAGGGTATCGCCCACCGTGTCGGTCGGCACCGAGGCCAGGTTCAGGGTGTAGCTGGTGTCGAGGCCGCGGTCGGCGACCTTGAGGAAGTAGGTACCGGCGCCCAGCAGCTCGGTCAGCCCTTCGCCGGCGGCGCCGGTGGCCACCGAGGTGGCGATCTCGCTGCCCGTGGAGTCCAGGAGGACCACGTCGGCGTCGCCGATCATGTTGGACAGGCCGACGTTGACGGTTGAACGGTTCTTGGTGCTGAACTTGTAGAAGTCGAACTGGTCGCTGTTGCCGACCGCCTCGTTCTCGGTGAACGCCTTGGTGCTCAGGTTGCCGAGGTTCTTGGCGGCCTCCTTGGTGTTGCCGGCGCCGTCGCGGACGGTGGTCTGCAAGGTCAGGGTGTAGTCGGTGTCGGCACCGCGATCCGGCGCCACTTCCACCATGTAGGTGCCGGCTTTCAGGCTGTTCTGCTTGACGGTGTCGGCCGCCGTGCCGGCGCTGTTCGACCGCCGGATCAGCGTGCCCTTGGTGCCGTCGGCCTTGACGTTGTAGAGCGCCACGTCGGCGTCCGCCGTCATCTCCTTCAGGCCGATGGCGACGTTGCCGGTGGCATAGGTGCTGAAGATGAAGGTGTCGGTGTCGCCGGCGCCGACATGGTCGGTCACCGACTGAACGGCCGCCGTCAGGGTGCCCATGTCGATCGGGCCGGCGGAGTCGCTGTCCCAGGCCGCCGCGTTCAGGCTGAGCTGGTACGGCGTGGCGGCGCCCTTGTAGCCGGCGATCTTCAGATAATAGGTGCCGGCGGCCAGCACGCGGTTGATGTGCTCGGCGTCATCGCCGCGCACGGCGGAGCTGGCGATCACCCGGTCGAGCGCGCTGCGCAGCGACACGTCGGCGTCGGCGCTCATGCCGTCGAGGGTGATGGTCAGGTTGCTGCGGGTCTGCACCGCGAAGCGGTAGTAGTCGACGTCCTTGCTGTCGACGAACTCGGCGGTCGAGCGGGCGCTGTCGCCCTTGGTTTCCAGGAGGCCCAGGTCGGTGGCCGTCGCCACGGTGTCGCCGGCGTTGTCCTCCGGCGTGACCACCGGCGGCGGCGGGGCGGACGGGGCGATGGACAGGGTGGTGTCGGCGAACCGCAGGGTTTCGGCGTTGACCACGGTGTCCAGGCCGTCGCGGCCGCTCATGGTGTCGAGCACGGTGACGGTGGTCGCGTTGACGCGGCTGACGACATACTCGTTCTGGTTGCCGTTGAACACCGCCGTATCGATGCCGGCGCCGCCGTCGAAGAAGTCGTCGCCATTGCCGCCGACCAGCGACGGGCCGTTCTCCAGGGTGTCGTCGCCAGCGCCGCCGGTGAGCGAGTTGACCAGGCCGTTGCCGGTCAGGGTGTCACCACCCGTGCCGCCGATGGCGTTCTCGATCAGCGAGGTGCGCGCCGCCGTCAGACCGCTGAGGATGGCGGTGGTGAGGTTGGAGCTGTCGCCCTCCAGTTCGACGACGACGCCGCGGCCCAGGTCGCTGACCAGCGTCTGATAGGACGACATGGCGTCGTCGGTGACGGCGAAGATCGGCACGATGTTGGCCGCCTCAAGGGCGGTGCGCAGTTGGGCGACCGTCGGATAGTCCTCGCCGCCGTCGACCACGGCGTCGCCGTTGTTGGCGGCGGCCAGGCCGGCGCCCATGCCGTCGCCGGCGATGTGGAACGTTGCGTCGGTGCTCAGCACGACGGTGCGCAGCGCGCCCTCGCGAAAGCCGATCTCGGCCGGATTGGTGACGGCGCGCTTGGCCACCTGGAACAGCGCTTCGATCTGCGATTCCGGAAGGTCGCCGCCCCAGAGGACGCTCAGTCCTTCGATGGTGCTCTTCAAGGTGGCGGCGTTGGTCATCGCCAGCTCGGTGCGGTAGCTGTAGTCATCGCCGCCGCCGAAAGGATAGACCGGCTTGTCGACGAAGGTGCCGAGACCGTAGGCGACGTCGGCGCCGGTGGCGACGACCGCGCTTTCCAGCGTCGGCAACAGCGTGGCCACCGTCGACAGGTCGTCGCTGAAGGAACCCGACAGATCCTCAAGCAGGAAAACGTCGGTCTTGGACCCCGAGGCCGGACGCGACAGGGAGACGGAGGCCCCATTGATCTGCGAGGTAGCGCCGCCGGGCGCAAGGTTGACCGTTACGGCGCCGGAAGCACCGGACGCGTTGATCGTATCCGCCCCTTCGACGTCGTCGACATAGATCGTGCCGCTGGTCGCCGTGATGACAAAGGTATCGTTGCCGTCGAGACCCGACAGGATATCGTCGGCCGCCGAGCCAACAAGGGAATCGGCACCGGTGGTGCCAACGGACGTAGTCATGGGTTCCTCCTGGATTTGCCGCCGGTCTTTCGACCAGGGGATCATACCAAGTTGCGACAAATTTGGGAAACCTCGAACGAAGCGCCGCCGCCACCTTCGAAAAACAGTCTGAAGTAGAAACATTCATCGGTGGCAATCCCGGCGCTTTTCCCGCAAGGGTTGGCGTCATGGCCCGAAAAGCGGCGGGAAAGCCATTGTTCGGCCTGATTTTTTCCCGACGCCGCCACGCTGGACGCCCTCCTTCGAAGGGCTGCCGGCCCCGACGACCGATGCGGCAAGGTCGCGGTCAAGAAGAACCCGCCTCTCGTCGCAATCTAAGGTTTGCTTTGCCCGGCAAGGCGGCGGATCACCGCGACCACCCGCGCCTGATCCGCGTCGGTCATGGCGGAGCCCGACGGCAGGCACAGACCGTGCTCGAACAGGCGGTCGGCCACCTCGCCGCCGAAGCGCCGGCTTTCGGCGAACACTGGCTGGCGGTGCATGGGTTTCCACACCGGCCGGGATTCGATGTTCCGGACCTCCAGCGCCAGCCGCACCGCCTCGCGGTCGGCCCCGAAGGCGCCGGGGTCGATCTGGACGACGGTCAGCCAGCGGTTGGCGCGGCCGTAGGGCGCTTCCGGCATGAACGACAGGCCGGGCAGGTCGCCCAGCGCCTCCCGGTACCGCTCGAAGATGGCGCGGCGTCGGCGCACCCGCTCCTCCAGCATGCCGAGCTGGCCCACGCCGATGGCGGCGACGATGTTGCTCATCCGATAGTTGTAGCCGACCGTCGAGTGCTGATAGTGCGGCGCCGGATCGCGGGCCTGCTGCGACAGGAAGCGGGCGCGCTCGATCAGGGCGGCATCGTGCGAGGCCAGCATGCCGCCGCCCGAGGTGGTGATGATCTTGTTGCCGTTGAAGGACCAGACCGCCGCCGCCGCCCCGTGGCCGGCGGCCCGCCCGCGGTAGGTGGCTCCCAGCGCCTCGGCGGCGTCGGCCACCACCGGGATGCCGAAGGGGGCGCACAGCGCGCGGATGGCGTCCAGGTCGGCGCTTTGGCCGTAAAGATCGGTGGTAATCACCGCCTTGGGCAACCGCCGCCCGGCGTCGGCGATCTTCAGCGCGGCCTCCAGCCGGTTGGGATCGAGCGTCCAGGTGGCGGGAGCGACGTCGAGGAACACCGGCTCCGCGCCCAGGTAGGTGATGGGGGCCACACCGCCGATGAAGGTCAAGGTGGCCGACCACACCGCGTCGCCCGGCCCCACCCCCAGCTCGCGCAGGGCCAGATGCAGCGCCGCCGTGCCGCTGGTCACCGCCAGCGCGTGGGGAATGCCGGTCAGCTCGCGGAACGCTCGTTCGAAGGCTTCCAGCATCGGCCCGGCCGGGGCGACATAGTTGCTGGCGAAGGCCTGTTCGATCAGCCCCAGTTCGGTCCCCGCCATGTGCGGCGGCGACAGGAAAAGGCGGGGAGCCCCCTCGGGATCAGCGGACATGGGTTATCGACTCCCGGATAAAGGGCGGGCGGGAACGCCCACGGCGGTCATGCCGTCGGGCAGGTCGCGGATCACCGCCGCCCCGGCGCCGACGATGCACCAGGCGCCCAACCGGCGGCCCGGGACAACGCTGGCGCCGATGCCGACCAGGGCGCCCTCCCCCACCGTCACCCCGCCGGCCAGACCGGCGCGCGGGGCGATGTGGGCAAACGCGCCGATGTCGCCGTCGTGCTCGACGACGGCGGCGGTGTTGATAATGGCGTGGGCGCCGATGCGGACGTCGGGCTGGATCACCGCCCCGGCGCACACCAGCGCCCCCGGCTCGACGGTGACGGACGCATGGACCGTCGCCGCCGGATGGATGGCCGTCGCCCAGCCGCCGGCCGGGTGCAGGCGGTCGGCCGCCCGGCGCCGCAGGGCGTTGCCGCCCAGCGCCAGGAAGGCCGGCAGGGCCTCGGCGGCCCACCACGCCGGATCGGGAACGGCGCCGATCACCGGCACGCCCAAGACAAAGCCGCCGCGCTTGGCGGGGGCGTCGTCGAACACCCCGCGCACCCGCCGTCCGGCCGCCTCCAGGGTGGCGATCACCACCTTGGCGTGGCCGCCGCCGCCGATCACCCAGACCTCGGTCATGACGGCCGCCGGCTGTGGTCGAGACGGGGCATGGTGGCGTGGCCCTCGGCGCTGATGCCCTCGCGGCGCAGCACCTTGGCGACGGTGAGCCAGAGAATCTTCAGGTCGCGCGCCAGCGTGCCGTGGTCGACGTACCAGACGTCGAGACGGAAGCGGTCCTCCCACGACAGGGCGTTGCGGCCGTTGACCTGGGCCCAGCCGGTGATGCCCGGCCGCACCGCGTGGCGGCGCGCCTCCTCGGCCGTGTAGTACGGCAGATATTCGACCAGCAGCGGTCGCGGGCCGACCAGACTCATCTCGCCGCGCAGCACGTTGAGAAGTTCGGGAAGTTCGTCCAGGCTGGAGGCGCGCAGGAACCGGCCCAGCCGCGTCAGCCGCACCGCGTCGGCCAGCGGCTGGCCGTCCGGGCCGATGGCGTCGCGCATGGTGCGGAACTTCAGCAGCACGAAAATCCGCCCGTTCCGGCCGACGCGCGGCTGGCGAAACAGCACCGGTGTCCCCAAGTGCCGGCGCACCGCCACGGCGACCGCCAGCATGGGCACGGCGAACAGCGCCAGGGCGATCAGGGCGCCCGTCACATCCAAGGCCCGCTTGAGAAAAGAGGAGCGCAAGGGAAAAGCCGTCCATCCAGAAAAGCGCCGGCCCAGGAGGAACGCCGGCGCAATCCGCACCATGACGCCGCACCAGGGGCCAGTTCAAGCCGTTTCACCGCGCGGCGGGCCGGACAGGCGACCCAGGCGGACGAAGCCTTCGGGCGCCGTCCGTATCAGCCAGCCGTATCAGCCGGCCGTATCATACCAAGTTCAAAAAGTTCTCCCTTGTGAACTTGGTATAGGGCCGCCCCCGCGCGCCCGCGTGGTATAGGGCCGCCCCCGGCGTTTGAGGGTTCAGATGGTCGGCGTGGCCGCGGCCTCGCCGACCAGGCCATAGATATCCCGGTGCAGGACGATCCGCCCCTCTCTCTCGACCGTGGCTTCCCAGTAGACGAAACGCACCGGCACAGGCCGGGCCAGTTTGAACCACTGGGGCGCGCCGGTGGCCAGAAGGGCGTCGATGCGCGCCGGCATGACGCCGATGTCGGCCAGCAGCGTCTCGGCCATCGCGCGGGCGTCCTCCAGCCGCACGCAGCCGGAGCTGACGGTGCGGGAGTCGCGGCTGAACACCTGGGGATCGTTGGTGCCGTGAAGATAGATGCTCTGCGAATTGGTCAGGTTGAAACGGAAGCGGCCCAGCGCGTTGTGATCGCCCGGCGCCTGGACGATGCGCACGCGGTTGGGGGTGACGGCCGACCAGTCCACCGTTTCCGGGATCACCATCTCGCCGTCGAGGTAGACGGCGGCGTAGTCGATGCCGGGCGTGCCGGTCTTGCGCAGGATCGGCAGCTTGTCGGCCTTGAGGACGGTGGGCGGCACCGTCCAGGTGGGGTTGACGATGATGTGGGTGATGGCGTCGTTGAGCAGCGGCGTCTCGCGCTCCGGTCGTCCCACCACGGCGCGCATGGTCAACTGGACCTGCCCCTTGCGCACCAGCGCCACCGTCTGGCTCGGCAGGTTGACCAGCACGACGTCCACCGGGGCCAAGGCGTGGATCTGGCGCATCGCCAGGGCCGAGCGGCGCAGGGCGGCGGCGGTTTCGGCCGGGGTGCGGTCGAGGCCGGCGCGGGTCTGCGCGCCCACGATGCCGTCGGGGCGCAGTCCCTGGGACGCCTGGAAGACACGCACGGCGGCCTCCACCTCGGCACCGAAGACCGAGGTCTGCCGGCCGTCGTCGGGCAGCAGGCCCAGTTCGACCAGACGCCGCGACAGCCGCCCCACCCGCTCCCCTTCCGCGCCCGGCTTCAACGAACCGCCGGAGCCGATGCGGGTGGTGGCGCGGGCGGGCTCTCCCTCCAGTCGGACGGCTTCGGCCTCCAGCCGCTCGATCCACCCCGCCAGTTGCTCCTGGAAGGACGGAGCCTGGGGCTGGGGCTGGGCTTGGTTCTGGGCCTGAGTCTGGGCTTGGTCCTGGGCCTGGTCCTGGGCCTGGGCGACGGCGCCGACGAACATCACCCCAAGGAAGGCGAGGATGACGGTCGTCAAAAAAGTTCGCGAAACAAGGGTCGGCATGTCCGGTGATCCTGGCAACGGCCGCGCCGTCAAGGAAAGGTCAACTGGATATTAACATTAGAACATCTTTTGGAGAATGACGATTGTCGCAACATAACGCGCCACCAGGGGCAACCGGCAGCCGCTCCGGGAGGGGGGCGCTTCGGGAAAAGCCACGGGGTCGAGCGGAGCCCCCCGCCCTTCAGAAGCGTTGCCTCAACACGTCCAGCAGGTACTGGCGCAGGCCGCCCTGCCCCACCTCGCCGGCCAGCCGCTCCAGCTGGGCGGCGTCGATGAAACCCATGCGGTAGGCGATCTCCTCCAGGCAGGCGATGCGGTGCCCCTGGCGGTGCTGGATGGCGCGCACGAAATCCGAGGCGTCCTGCAGGCTGTCGAAGGTCCCGGCATCCAGCCACGCGTAGCCGCGGCCCAACCGCTCGACGTTGAGTTCACCCTGCTCCATGTACCAGCGGTTGACATCGGTGATCTCCATCTCGCCGCGCCCCGACGGGCGGATGGACCGCGCCACCTCGACCACGCGGGAGTCGTAGAAGTAGAGCCCGATCACCGCCCACGCCGACTTCGGCAGTTCGGGCTTCTCCTCGATCGAGCGCGCGCGGCCGTCCGGCCCGATCTCCACCACGCCGTAGCGCTCGGGGTCCTTGACCTCGTAGCCGAAGACGGTGGCGCCGCGTTCGATCCGCGCCGCGCGCTGCAAGGCGGCGGTCAGGCCGTCGCCGAACAGGATGTTGTCGCCCAGCGCCAGGGCGCAGCCGTCGTTGCCGATAAAGTCGGCGCCGATATGAAAGGCCTGGGCGATCCCCGACGGCTTGTCCTGCACCCGGTACCGGAGATTGAGGCCCAGCGCGGCGCCGTCGCCCAGCAGGTCGGCGAAGCGCGGCGTGTCGCGCGGGGTGGAGATCACCAGGATGTCGCGGATGCCGGCCAGCATCAGCAACGACAAGGGATAGAACACCATCGGCTTGTCGTAGACCGGCAACAGCTGCTTGGAGACCACGCGGGTCAGGGGGTAAAGACGGGTGTTGGCCCCGCCGGCCAGGATGATGCCTTTCATGGGACCACTCAGGAAATTGCCGGGGTAAGAAGTTCCGCCAGCACGCCGCGCAAGGACTCCCGCCAAGGGGGGGCGGCCACGCCGAAGGCGGCCTGGAACCGCGTGGTGTCGAGCACCGAATTGGCCGGGCGCCGGATCGGCGAGGGATAGTCGCGGCTGGGGATGGCCGCCACTTCGGGCACCCGCCCTCCCCGGGCCGCCACCCGATCGAAGACCGCGCGGGCGAAGCCGTGCCAGGAGGTGGGCTCGCCGCCGCCGGAGTAATGGAAGGTTCCGTAGGCGCCGGAACCGCCATCGATCACCCGACCGGCCACCGTCAGCAGCGCCGCCGCCAGATTCCCCGCCTCGGTCGGGCGGCCCCATTGGTCGTCGACCACCGTCAGCCGGTCGCGCGTGGCGCCCAGCCGCAGCATGGTCCTGACGAAGTTGGGACCGAGCGCGCCATAGATCCACGAGGCGCGGACAATGACATGGCGGTCCCAGGATTCGCGCACGGCGGCCTCGCCGGCGGCCTTGCTCGCGCCATAGGCGCCCAGCGGGCCGATGGGATCGTCCTCGCGCCACGGGCCGTCCTTGGCGCCGTCGAAAACGTAGTCGGTGGAGATGTGGATCAGCGGCACGCCGCGCGCGGCGCAGGCGCGCGCCAGATGGGCCGCCCCGTCGCGGTTGACGGCGAACGCCCGCTCCGGCTCGCTCTCGGCCTTGTCCACGGCAGTGTAGGCGGCGGCGTTGACCACCACGTCGGGCCGGATCGTCGCCACGGCGGCGCTCACCGCCTCGGCATCGCCGATATCCAGGGCGGCGCGGTCCAGGGCGTTCAGCCGGAAGGCCCGGAGGCCGGGTTGGCGGCGGAACTCGGCCCCCACCTGACCGGCCGCCCCGGTGACCAGCAGGACCGGCAGCCCCTGGCCGTGCGCGCCGGTCATGCCGGAACCGCCTCCAGGCCCAGGCGGTGGCCGTCGTAGCGCTGGCCGCGCACCGTCTCCAGCCAGTCGCGGTGGGCCAGATACCACGCCACGGTGTTCTTCAGCCCGGTGTCGAAGGTCTCACGCGGGGTCCAGCCCAGTTCGCCCCGGATTTTGGCGGTGTCGATGGCGTAGCGCCGGTCGTGCCCCGGCCGGTCGGTGACGAAGGAGATCAGCCGCCCGTACGGGCCGGCGGCGTCGGGCGCCAGCTCGTCCAACAGGCCGCACAGCCGGCGGACCAGCGCGATGTTGCTCATCTCGGCCTCACCGCCGATGGCGTAGGTTTCGCCGTCGCGGCCGCGCTCCAGCACGGTGACGAGCGCCTCGGCGTGATCATCGACGTAGAGCCAGTCGCGCACGTTCTCGCCCGTGCCGTAGACCGGCAGCGTCTCCGCCTTCAGCGCCTTGGCGATCATCAGCGGGATCAGCTTTTCGGGAAACTGGAACGGACCGTAGTTGTTGGAGCAGTTGGTGACCACCACCGGCAGGCCGTAGGTGTGATGCCACGCCCGCACCAGATGGTCGCTCGACGCCTTGGAGGCCGAGTACGGCGAGTTGGGCCGGTAGGGCGTGGCCTCGTGGAACGGCGGGTCGTCCAGGTCGAGACTGCCGAACACCTCGTCGGTGGAGACGTGCAGCAGGCGGAAGGCGGCGCGCTCGGCGCCCTCCAGCCCGGCCCACCACGCCCGCGCCGTCTCCAGCAGGGTGTAGGTGCCGACGATGTTGGTCCGGATGAAATCGGCCGGGCCGTCGATGGAACGGTCGACGTGGGTTTCAGCGGCCAGATGCATCACCGCGCTGGGGCGATGGCGGGCGAACAGGGATTTCAGCGCCGGGCCGTCGGCCACGTCCACCCGCTCGAAGGCGTAGCGGGAGCTGTCTGCAACCTCGGCGAGGGCGTCGAGACTGCCGGCGTACGTCAGCTTGTCGACCACCACCACCCGCGCGGGTGTGTCCCGGATCAGGCGGCGCGCCACGGCGGAACCGATGAAGCCGGCGCCGCCGGTGACGAGGACGGTATCGAGACGGTCGGTCATGGGGTCCGGACGGTGGTTGCCGGACTTTCTTACCCGAGCGCCCGCCCCCTTTTCGAGTGTGTTTTTTCGGCTTACCTCGCGCGCGTCCTGCCAAAAGCGTGAAAGCCGGTGGAATGAACGGCGGCGGGCGGACGTTCGTGGAAATGGGGGGACGACCCCCGATTGGCAAAAGGGTGCCGAACATGTTTGGCCGTCTCAAGGGTGGCGTTCTTCTTCGCCGGGCCGGGCGCGGGTTCGCCCTGGTGGCCCTGGGAGCCTTGCTGGCCGGAGCGGTCGCCCAGCCGGCGGCCGCGGGCAGGGATCATGGCTGGGGGCATGGCCGGGGCCACGGCCACCATCAACGCCATTGGCGGCCCGGCCCGCCGGCCATCATCTACGGAGCGCCGCCGCCGGTGTACTACGCCCCGCCGCCGGTGTACTACGCGCCGCCGCCGCGGGTGATCTACGCCCCGCCGCCGCCCGTGGTCTACGCGCCGCCGTCCTCGCTCAACATCGTCGTGCCCTTGCGCTTCGACTAGCCGGCCGGGCGGAACCGCACCGGCACCCGGCGCGAACCCCAGGTGCCGGGCGCGGCCTCGAACACCCCGGCGCACGGCGTGCCGCAGGACCGGCAGGCGCCGGCTTCCGTCAGGCCCCAGCCCGTGATCTCGTAGCCGGCGCGCACGATCAGCGGCGTGCCGCACCCTGCGCAGTACGTGCTCTGCCGCGCCGGGTCGTGGACGTTGCCGACATAGACGTGGCGCACCCCGTTGCCGCGCGCGATGTCGCGCGCCCGCGCCAGGGTGGCCGGCGGGGTGTTGGGCCGGTCGGTCAGCCGCCACGCCGGATGGAAGGCGGAGAAATGCAGCGGCACGTCGGGACCTAGATTTTCCACCACCCACCCGGTCAGCGCCTGAAGCTCGGCCTCGGAGTCGTTCTCGCCCGGGATCAGCAGGGTGGTGATCTCCACCCACACGCCGGTTTCGTGCCGCAGGTACTTCAGGGTGTCGAGCACCGCGCCGAGATGCCCGCCGGTCAGCTTGCGGTAGAAACCCTCGTCGAACGCCTTCAGGTCGACGTTGGCGGCATCCATGGAAGCGTAGAACTCGGCCCTGGGTTCGGGATTGATGTAGCCCGCCGTCACCGCCACCGTGCGCACGCCCCGGGCGCGACAGGCCCGGGCCACGTCGGCCGCGTATTCCAGGAAGACCACGGGGTCGTTGTAGGTGAAGGCGATCGCGCGGCAGCCGAGCTTCACCGCCGCCTCGGCCAGCAGCTCCGGCCCGGCGGCATCGGCCAGCGTGTCGGTTTCGCGCGACTTGGAGATGCTCCAGTTCTGGCAGAAGCGGCAGGCCAGATTGCACCCCGCCGTGCCGAACGACAGGACCGGCGTGCCCGGCAGGAAGTGGTTGAGCGGCTTTTTCTCGATCGGATCGACGCAAAAGCCCGAGGAGCGGCCGTAGCTGGTCAGCACGATCGCATCACCTTGCCGCGCCCGCACGAAGCACAGGCCGCGCTGTCCCTCGTTCAGCGCGCAACCGCGCGGGCAGACGTCGCACCGCACCCGCCCGTCATCGAGCCGCGTCCAATAACGGGTGGCAACGGTGAAGCGGGCATCGGCGTCGAGCGGGCCGGTCATGGGCCGGTCGGTCATGGGCCGGTCGGTCATGGGCGGGGCGCTCCGGTCATCAAACAGTTAGATCATAAAGTGTGATGTCGATCACTGTTTCCCCTTAAGGCTGCGTCAATATCGAGGCGCATTACCAGTGCGACAGAAACACCGGAAGGTGCAACTGCCGGATCGAGGGGTGCCCAGGAAAAGCCAACAATGGAGAGCTCGCCATGCCCACCCTTTCCGTCACCTCTCCCGGCATCATCAGCGAAGGCAACAGTGGCACCGCCAGCGCCGTGTTCACCTTGACCCTGTCGGCCCCGGCCAACTCTCCCGTCACCCTGTCCTACACCACCGAGGGCGGCTCCGCCCCGGCCAACGCCGCCACCGCCGGCGGCGACTATACCGCGACCTCCGGCACGCTGACCATCGACGCCGGCCAGACCACGGCCACCATCATGGTGCCGGTGCTGGGCGACGCCACGGTGGAGGGCGACGAGGTGATCTCCCTCACCCTCCAGAACATCTCGGGCGCCGATCTGGTGCCGGAGATCACCGGGCCGATCACCGCCACCCTCCAAAACGACGACGCGGCGCCGGCCAACCAAGCCCCGGCGCTTGCCGGCGCCCTCCCCGACCTGGCGGCGACGGAAGGGGCCGCGTTTTCCTACACCGTGCCGGCCGATGCTTTCGCCGATCCCGAGGCCGGCGCGCTGACGTTTTCCGCCACGCTGGCCGACGGCTCGGCCCTGCCGTCCTGGCTGGCGTTCAACGCCGCGACCCGCACCTTCCAGGGCACCCCGCCGGCCGGCGGCGGCGACCTGACCGTCCGGGTGACGGCGACCGACGCCGGCGGCCTCGGCGTCTTTGACGACATCGCGCTGGCGACCCCGGCGCTGCCGCCCACCGTCACCCTGGCGCGGCTGGGCAACACCACGGTTACCGAAGGCAACAGCGGCGCTACCGACGTCCCCTTCCAGGTGCGGCTGAGCCGGGCGGCGGCGGCCGACGTGACCGTCAGCTATGGCATCTATACCTACGTCACCAACAGCGTGAACGCCGCCGACTTCACCGCCACCACCGGCACGGTGACCATCCCCGCCGGCCAGACC
Organism: Azospirillum sp.; assembly: GCF_035627195.1. Taxonomy (GTDB): domain Bacteria; phylum Pseudomonadota; class Alphaproteobacteria; order Azospirillales; family Azospirillaceae; genus Azospirillum. Next base: position 22,825 of record NZ_DASPMG010000043.1, on the reverse strand, counting down.
GCCGCCGACTTCAACCTCGGCGTCGTCGGCGACACCGCTTATGAGCCGACCGAAACATTCCAGGTCCGGTTGACCGGCGTCACCGGCGGTTCGGCGGCGCTGTCCGACGCCGGCACCTCCCTTGACAGCCACATCCAGAACGACGACCTGGCCCCGCCCGCCGTCACCCTGGCGCGCACCGGCGGCAGTTCCATTACGGAAGGCGACAGCGGCAACACCGCCGTTCCCTTCCAGGTACGCCTGTCCCGCGCCGCGACGGCCGACGTGACCGTCAGCTACACCATCGGAGGCTCGGGCTCCAACGCCGCCGGTTCGGGTGATTTCACCGCCACCACCGGCACGGTGACCATCCCCGCCGGCCAGACCGCGGCCGATTTTTCCATCGGCATCGCCGGCGATACCACCTACGAGCCGAACGAAGGCTTCCAGATCCAGCTGACCGGCGCCACCGGCGGTTCGGCGACGCTGAGCGATTCCGAGACATCCTGGAGCGGTTCCATCAGCAACGACGATCAGGCCCCGCCCACCGTCAGCCTCGTCCGCACCGGCGACGCTTCCATCGACGAGGGCGACAGCGGCAGCACCGCGGTGACCTTCCAGGCGCGCCTGAGCCGCGCCGTAAGCACCGACGTGACCGTCAATTATACCGTCGGCGGTTCGGGCTCCGGGTCTTCCGCCGCCGGTTCGGGTGATTTCACCGCCACCACCGGCACGGTGACCATCCCCGCCGGCCAGACCACGGCCGATTTTTCCATCGGCATCGCCGGCGACACCGCCCACGAGTCCCACGAGAACTATCAGGTCCGGCTGACCACGGTGTCCGGCGCTCCCCAGGTTGTTCTGGCCGGCGACGACACGGCCCAGGCCACCGGCACCATCCACAACGACGACAGCACCCCGTCCGCCGTCACCCTGGACCGCGTGGGCAGCTACTACATCGTCGAAGGCAACCGCGGCATCAGCAACGCCCCGTTCCAGGTGAACCTGAACCAGGCCGCCGACAGCGACATCACCGTCAGCTACTCGATCATCGGCACCGGCTCCGATTCCTATGCCGCCAGTGCCGCCGACTTCACCGCCACCACCGGCACGGTGACCATCCCCGCCGGCCAGACCACGACCGACTTCTCCGTCGGCATCGTCGGCGACACCGCCATCGAGCAGACCGAATACTTCCAGATCCAACTCACCGGCGTGACCGGCGGCCCGGGCGTCCTGGGTTCCAGCTATTACCTCTATGATGACGCGGCCATCCAGAACGACGACCGGCCGGCGGCGGCCGTCTCCCTGTCGCGCATCGGTGGATATTACATCCCCGAGGGCGACAGCGGCACCGCCGACGCCACGTTCCGGCTGACCCTGAGCCGGGCCGCCGATACCGATGTCGTGGTCGGCTACTCGATCACCGGCACCGGCTCCGATTCCTACGCCGCCCGTGCCGCCGACTTCACCGCCACCACCGGCACGGTGACCATCCCCGCCGGCCAGACCACGACCGACTTCACCGTCGGCATCGTCGGCGACACCCTCAGCGAGGAGAACGAGGGTTTCCAGGTCCAGCTCTCCAGGGTGACCAGCGGCCCGGCCATCCTGGCCAGCTACAACACCTATGAAACCGCCTACATCAAGAACGACGACCGGGCACCGCCCGCCGTCACCCTGGCCCGGGTAAGCGGGCATTACATCACCGAAGGCAGCAGCGGCACCACCGACGCCACCTTCCGGCTGACCCTGAGCCAGGCCGCCGATACCGATGTCGTGGTCGGCTACTCGATCACCGGCACCGGCTCCGATTCCAACGCCGCCAGTGCCGACGACTTCACCGCCACCACCGGCACGGTGACCATCCCCGCCGGCCAGACCACGACCGACTTCACCATCGGCATCGCCGGCGACACCGTCTACGAGCCGACCGAAGGCTATCGGGTCCAGCTTTCCAGGATCGTCAGCGGCACGGCCTCCCTGGCCAGCAACTACACCAGCGAAACCGTTTACATCCAGAACGACGACATGGAGGCGCCCACCGTCAGCCTGACGCGGACCGGCGGCACCGCGGTCCACGAAGGCAACGGCGACACCACCGATCTGCCTTTCCAGGTGCAACTCAGCCGTGCGCTCACCAGCGACATAACCGTCGCCTACACTCTCAGCAGCATCGGGACGAAGCCCGCCACCGCCGCCGACTTCACCGCCACCACCGGCACGGTGACCATCCTGGCCGGTGAAACCTCGGCCGACCTGGATGTCGGCATCGTCGGCGACACCATCACCGAACCGAACGAAACCTATCGGGTCCGCCTGACCGGCGTCACCGACGGCCCGGCGTCGCTCGCCACCTCCGGCATCCAGCTCTCCGGCACCATCACCAACGACGACCTGTCGCCGCGCCTCGTCGTCAGCGACGTTACGGTGGACGAGGACGATGGGATGGCGGTGTTCACAGTGCGCCGTGCCGGCAGTTCGCGCCTCGTCTCCTCGGTCCGCTACACCACCGAGGACGGCACCGCCGAGGCCGGATCGGACTTCACCGCCGTCAGCGGCTCCCTGAGCTTTGCCGTGGGACAGATGTCCAAACCCATCCGCGTGCCCCTGCTCAACGACGGGACGCGTGAACCGACCGAGAGCTTCACCCTGGTCTTCTCCGACACGGTCGGCTTGAACAGCGACGAGGCCAGCGTCACCGCCACCATCCGCGACAACGATGTGGTCCCGCCGCGCCGCGACGACTTCACCGCCAACCGCACCACCCGTGGCACCCTGACGCTCGGCCACGAGCAAACCGGCTGGATCGGGCAGATCGACGACGCCGACTGGTTCCGGGTATCCCTGCTCGCCGGCACCGGCTACGTCATCAGCGCCGGGCCGACCGAAGAAAGCTACCTGGGCGCGCTCTGTATCCGGGTTCGGGACTCGCTCGGCCGTATCCTGACGACGCTGCCGGTCACCGCCGACGAGGAGGACCCGTACATCTTCACGCCCACCCGCAAGGGCACCTTCTACCTCTCGGTCGAGGAGGACGTGGGCTCCAACATCGGCCAGTACACCGTGATGATCGAGACGGCGCCCGAGGACGAGGACACCGCGTCCGCCCGCGCCCGCCCGGCCGCCGACCTTGCGGCGGCGATGCGCGAGATGCCGCTGAGCGGTGCGTCCGCCACGCTGACGGCCACCGGCGCGTCAGCCGCCGCCACCTCGGCGCTGCTGGCCGCCGTCTGATACCAGGTTCAGAAAGTTCTCCCTTCTGAACTTGGTACAGGGCCGCGACCGCGGCCCCTCTGGCCCGGCCCGGCCCTCTCTGCTACTTCTTGGGTACTCTGAAAGCAGTAGAGAGGGCTCCGGATCATGTCCATCCGCGAGGCACAGGTGGCCGGTCACTTCTACCCGGCCGCCCCCGACGTCCTGGCCGGTCAGGTGGACCAGGCACTGGGTACGACCGCCCGGCCGCCGGCCCGCCGGCCCAAGGCCATCATCGCGCCGCATGCCGGCTACGGCTATTCCGGCCCCATCGCCGGCACCGCCTACGCCGCGCTGGGCGACGACGTGTCGGACATCACGCGGGTGCTGCTGCTGGGGCCGGCGCACCGCCACGCCTTCAACGGCATCGCCGTGCCCAGCGTCAGCGCGCTGAAAACCCCGCTGGGCCTCGTGCCGGTGGACTGGGACGCCATTTCGCCGCTGCTCACCCTCCCGGAAATCCAGGTGCTGGACGACGCCTTCCGGATGGAGCACAGCCTGGAGGTGCAACTGCCTTTCCTGCAACGCCGCCTGGGCGCCTTCAAGGTGGTGCCGCTGCTGGTCGGCGGCGCCTCGGCCGATCTGGTGGAGCGGATGCTGGAACGGCTGTGGGGCGGGCCGGAGACGCTGATCGTCATTTCCTCCGACCTGTCCCACTACACCCCCTATGGCGACGCCCGCGCCACCGACCTGGAAACCTGCCGCTTCGTCGAAACGCTCCAGGCCGAACGGCTGGACGGCCGCCGCGCCTGCGGCTTCCGCGCCATGGCCGGGCTGATCCGCCGCGCCCGCGCGCTGGATCTGCGCGCCACCACGCTCGACTACCGCAACTCCGGCGACACCGCCGGCAACCGCGACCGGGTGGTGGGCTACGCCGCCATCAGCTTCGAGGACGCGGCCTCCGCCCGACTGGCCGAAGGAGAGCGCGCCGCCCTGAAGTGGGTGGCCAAGGCCGGCATCGAGCGGGGACTGGCCACCGGCGCCTGCCCGCCGGTGGACGCCACCACCTTTCCCGTCGCGTTGCAGGCGTGGCGTGCCGCCTTCGTCACGGTCAACCTGGACGGCAACTTGCGCGGCTGCATCGGTTCGCTGGTGCCGCACCAGCCGTTGGCCGTCGATGTGGCGCACAACGCCTTCAAGGCCGCCTTCAGCGACCCGCGCTTCCCGCCGCTGACGGCCGAGGAGGCGGGGCGTATCGACATCCACGTCTCCATCCTGTCCACCCCGCGGCTGATGGCGTTCAAGGACGAGGCCGATCTGGTGGCGCGGCTGCGGCCCGGCGTCGACGGACTGATCCTGGAAAGCGCCGGCCGGCGCGGGCTGTTCTTGCCCTCGGTGTGGGAAAAGCTGCCCGATCCCGCCCAGTTCGTGCGCCATCTCAAGGCCAAGGCCGGTCTGCCCCCCGACCATTGGGCCGCCGACCTCCGGGTGTGGCGCTACACCACGGAAAGCTTCTGATCCCTTGGAACAGGGGGGGTGCGACCGTTCGTCCCCTTGCCCCATGCTGCGTCGCAACATACGTTTAAAAATACGCTCTTAGTGGAGCGTTTCCTCCCTAGACTTCAGGCCGCCGGTTCTCCGTTGCGGCCTTTTTTTTGCAGCCCCTTCGCTGCTGCCGCGCCGCCGGAAGGCTGATAGACTGCCCTTCCGAAAGGAGAAGGGTCCGCGATGAAGGTCGCCGTCGTCACGCCTTACTACCGGGAATCCCCCGACATCCTGCGCCGCGCCCATGACAGCGTCGCCGGCCAGACCCATTCCTGCCGCCATGTCATGGTGGCCGACGGCTTCGCCCGCGCCGAGATCGACGGCTGGGACGTGGAACACATCCGGCTGCCGCAGGCCCACGGCGACAACGGCAACACCCCGCGCCATATCGGCGCCGCGTGGGCGCGCGACAACGGATTCGACGCCGTTGCCTTCCTCGACGCCGACAACTGGTACGAGCCGGGGCACATCGCCGGCCTCGTCGCCCTGCACGGCGCCACCGGCGCGCCGGTGGTGAGCGCGCGGCGGCGCATCTGGAGCCTGGCGGGCGCGGTGCTGCTGGCCGAAGGCGAAGCGGCCGACGGCGCCGGCCACGCCGACACCTCCACCTTGATGGTCACGCGCGACGCCTTCGACCTCCTCGACCTGTGGGCGGCGATGCCGCGCGTCTTCTCGCCGTTGTGCGACACCATCTTCTTCTACGCCGCCCTGTTCCGGGGCCACCGCCACGCCTGGACGCCGGCGGTCACCCTCAATTTCCAAAGCCATTACAAGGACCACTATTTCCGCGCCCTGGTGCCGGCCCCCCACGACAACGGGGTGGAAAACGCCTTCTACGCCGCCTACGGCGCCTTCATCCGCGCCCCGGCGGAGGAGATGGCCCGCGTCTTCCTCGCCGCCCCCGACCTGCCCGCCGACCTGCCCCAGCGCTTCGCCGCCTTCGGGGCGGAACTGGCGGCGCGCGACAAGTCGGGCGACGGGCTCAAATACCTGGAGCGGGCGGCCGAGCTGCTGCCCCTTGATCCCGCCCCGGCCAACGACCTGGGCGCCGCCCTGGCCCGCCGGGGCCGCCATGCCGAGGCCGTGCCGCCGCTGCGCCGGGCGCTCGACCGGGCGTCGGGGTTCGCGCCGGCCTTGCACAATCTCGGGCTTGTGATGGTAATGCAAGGTGACGGCCGGGCGGGGGCGGCACTCCTCGCCGAGGCCGCCGCCGGTCTGGAACGCCTGCCGGTGCGCCGGCTGGCCTATGGTTTCGTCGTGGTTGCCGGATGAAGGCGGGAGAACGGGAAATGGGCAAGACGGCCACCGACATCGAGGCCCTGCGCCGGGCGATCCGTGACGACGCGGAAGCCGGCTACCACTACCACATGGGCAACGCGCTGCTGGTCCAGGGCAAGTACGAGGCGGCGATCGCCGCCTACGGCCGGGCGATGGCGATCCTCCCCGACCACCCCGACAGCCTGGCCAACATGGCGGTGATCTTCGAAATCCTGGGCGACGAGAAGACCTCAAACGATCTCTTGGATCAGGCGCGGGCCGGCGACACCGACCTCGCCGACGCCGCCTTCGACCTCGGCACCACCTTCGAGCTGCAAGGCCACGCCGACGCGGCGGCCGGCGCCTACCAGCGCGCCATCGAGCGGCGTGCCGACCATGTCGAGGCCCACACCAGCCTGGGCGACGCCCTGGTGCTGATGGACCGGCTGGACGAGGCCGAGGCGGCCTACCGCCGCGCCGTCGAGCTGGCCGCCGCCGCCGACCCGCCGCGCGCCGGCCGGCGGCTGGTCAGCCTGTCCACCCGCCACGCCGAGCGGGGCGACCTCCTGGCCGGCGATGGCCACGCGGAAGACGCCCTGGCCGCCTACCGCAAGGCGCTGGAGCTGTCCCCCGACAACCTGGACGCCCTGAAGGCGCTGACCGAAACCCTGGCCCGCCTCGGCCGCCGCGAAGACGGCGCGCGCGAGTTGATCGCCTTCGCCCACGCCCGCATCGACGCCTTGCGCCCCTTCGTCGCCGAAGCCGCCTACCGCGAGGCCGCAAGCCTCGATCCGGCTTGCGCCGAGGCCCATGCCGGCCTGAGCCTCGCCCTGCGTCAGCTCCAGCGGCCGCGGGAAGCGATCGAGGCCGCCCGCCGGGCGCTGGCGCTCCGTCCCGATTGCGCCCCGGCCCTGGCCAACCTGGGCCTCGCCCTGCACGAAACCGGGCAGTCGGCGGAAGGTCTGGAGGCGTTGCGCCGGGCGCTGACGGCCGACCCCGATCTGGGGCTGGCCCACCAGGGCCTGGCGACCGTGCTGGAGGCCCTGTCGCGACTGGACGAGGCCGAGGACGCCTACCGCCGGGCGCTGGCCATCCTGCCCAAGCGCGCCATCGTGCGTATCGGCCTGGGCAACGTGCTGCTGAAACGCGGCCGGGCCGATGAGGCGGTGGCGCTGTTCGATCAGGCGCTGGACCTCAACCCCGAACAGATCCAGGCGCTCGCCGGCCGCTCGCGGGCGCTGGAGGTGCTGGGCTGCCCGCGCGAGGCGGCACGGATCGAGCTGGATCTGGCCGAGCGGCAGCTTCGCCGCGATCAGGCGGCGCTGGCGCTGGCCGCCTACCGCCGCGCCGTCAAGCTGGACCCGGCGCTGGCCGGGGACGCCGTCCGCACCCTGGGCGAGGGCCGGGCGCTGGAGAAGCTGGGCCGGCTGGCCGAGGCCGAGGCCGCCTACCGGCAGGCCGCCGCCCAGGATGCCTTCCTGGCCGAGGCGCACGCGGCGCTGGCCGCCGTTCTGGAGGCCCAGGGACGCGCCGCCGAAGCCGCCGAGGCGCGGCGTCAGGCCCGCGCCATCGAGCCTCTGGTCTACCGCTGAGGGCCGAATAGAATCCGACGAATGCCTTCCTTATCCCCCGCCCCGTGGCGCATGGACGCGGTTGTCCTGACGTTCGATCATCAGGCGGGCTTGGCCGAGCTGGTCCACAAGAGCTACCGCGACCTCTGGCCGGGCTGCCCGCTGCGCTTCCGCATTCCGGTCAACGACCGCCGGACCAACCCGTCCCTGGCCTACCTGGCGGCCCGCCCCGACGTGGTGCTGGTGGACAGCCCGCCCGACATCCGCGCGACCATGGCGGCCCTGCTCGACGGTCTGGACGATGACGCCTGGGTCTACTGGTGCATCGACGACCGCTTCCCGGAGGCGATCCCCGCCCCGGCCGCCCTCGATGCGCTCGGCGCCCGGCTCGCCGCCGGAGAGGGGGGCGACGCCTCGGCCGTCCGCCTCATCCACTGGCACGAGACGCTGACCGGCCCGCCGGTCGAACTGGCCGGGCAGACGTTCCGCCGCCAGCGCTATTCCGGCCTTTTCGGCTTCTGGCATCACCAGTTCGCGCGCGCCGGCCTGCTGCGCCGGGTGTTCCTCAGCCCCGAGTTGCCGGGCGACTACGACATCCGCACGATCCAGGCCCTGTTCCACGACCTGGAGCGCGAACGCCCCGGGCTGGCCGGCGCCCTGGTGCCGGTGCGGCCGCTGGTCCGGCTGGGCGAGCCCTGCTGCCGCGGCCGCCTGACGCTCAACGGGCTCGACGCGTTGCGCCGCCACGGCTGCCCGGTGCCGGACTACGCGGTGGAGGCGCACCGCCGGGTGTTCGAGGACATGGCCGTTCCGGTCGAACGGACGGCCGATCCCGGGGAGGGACCATGCGACTGACCGACAACGTCCACAAGCAGGACATCGGGCAATCCCTGCACGCCCTGCTGCGGGAGCGGTGCGGTGCCTTGCCGGAGCGGCTGCCGGGCACCCGGCACCGCTTCACCCATATCATCAACCCCTACCGCTGCCCGCCGGGCTCGGTCGGCGACCGGACGCAACGGCTGACCTTCGCCGCCCTGGCGCAGGCGCGGCAGCTTGCCGCCGGGCGGCATCGGGTGGACACCGTGGCGGTCGGCTTTCCCGACGACCGGGATTTCGCGGCCGCGTTCTTCGACCGGCACGCCACCATCGGGCGGACGGTGCTCGACGGGCGGCGTTTTCAGGTCCCCCGCCCGCTGCCCCTGCTGTTCGACCTGCTGGAGGCCGGCGTCGGGGGGCCGGGCGATGATGGAGACGATGGCGGGCATATCATCTTCACCAACACCGACATCTGCCCGGCCCCGGGCTTCTACGACGCCATCGCGGCGCTGCTGGACCTGGGCTTCGATGCGCTGACCATCAACCGGCGGACCGTCGCCTCCTATCCGCCGGACGCCTCCTGGCTGCCGCTCGCCGCCGCCGAACCGGGGCGGCCGCATGAGGGGTTCGACTGCTTCGTCTTTCCCCGTGCCGCCTTCCCCCACTACCGGCGCAGCGACGCCTGCATCGCCGCCGGCGGCGTGATGCGCAGCCTGCTCTACAACATGGTGGCGTTCAGCCGGAACATGCTGATGCTGACCGACGCGCATCTGACCTGCCATATCGGCGACGACAAGGAGTGGGACCGGCCCGAGCTGCGCGACTACGTCACCCACAACTGGGCGGAAGCCCGCCGGGTGTTCGATCACCTGGCCCCGGAGCACGGCCGGCGCCTTCAGGCGTTCTGCGACACCCACGGTGAGTGGGACCTGCTGCCGCGCCACGGCGCGCCCGCCGACGGCGGGGGGAACCATGCCGACTGAGCCGGTCATCCGGGTCATCCACCAGTTGGCGCGGACCGGCGGAACGCTGCTGAACCGCTGCCTGGGCGCCATGAACGGCGTGCTGGTGCTGTCGGAAATCCACCCCTTGCGCCATGTGGTGGACCCGCTGGAGCAGAGCCGCGACTGGTTCGGGCTGGACGGCGTCACCGTCGACCTTCCCCCCGGCACGCCCCCCGACCAGGCTTTCGCCCTCACCGTCGAGGCCATCGCCGGCCGCGCCCAATCGCTGGGCAAGGCCGTGGTGGTGCGGGACTGGACCCACCTGGATTTCATCGGGGTCCCCTTCGTCTTTTCGCCCTCGTACCGCCTGTCCACGGCGGCGGCGCTGGCGGAGCGCTTCCGTGTCCGCAACGCCTGCGTCGTCCGTCACCCGATCGACCAGTACCTGAGTTCGCGGCTGCGACCCGGCATGGCCCCGCACCTGAAGGTGGGGATGTTCCTGACCGGCTACCGCCGCTTCGCCGAGCAGTGCATCGCTGTCGGCTTCCTGCGCTACGAGGACATCGTCGCGGCGCCGGAGCGGCGGATCGCCGAGATCTGCCGCCGCCTCGACCTGCCGTTCGACCCGTCGTTCCTCGACCACTGGCACGCCTACGACAAGGTGACGGGCGACACCATGGCGGAGTGCTCGCGCGGCCTGGGCCGCCGGGAGTTCCTCAGCCTGCCGCGCCGCGACTGCCCGCCCGATCTGCTGGTGGAATTCGAGAGCAACGCCGATTACCGGGCCAGCCTCGCTCTCCTGGGCTATTCCGAGGACTAAGGCCGCCGATGCTGTCCGAAACCTACCGCTTCATCTACCTGCACGTACCCAAGACCGGGGGCAACTCGATCCAGACCGTCCTGGAGCCGTACAGCGAGGACCAGCGGGTTGTCGCGGAAAGCTACCAGGACGGGATCGACCGTTTTCAGGTTCTGGGTCCCCGGACCCCGACCAAGCACGCCACGCTGGCCGACTACCACGCCGTGCTGGGGCGGGGGCTGGCGGCCTATCGGCGCATCATCAGCGTCCGCCATCCCTTCGCGCGCGCAGTTTCCTATTATTTCTCCCCCAACCGCTGGATGCGGCAGGAGCCGGACGGCCGTTGGGTCACCCTGGAGGCGGTCTGGAACCCGGACGCCTTCCTGGACTTCCTGGACAAGATCGCGCCGATCGCCGATTTCCTGACCCTTGACGGCGCCGTCCAGGACCCGGGCCATGTGGTGCGCTACGAAAATCTGGCGGCGGATTTCGACCGGGTGGCGCGGACGCTCGACCTGCCCTGCCGCAGCGGCGACCTGCCGCACGTCAACCGCTCGACGGCCGATCCCGCGCTCCGCGCCGCCGCCGGCGCCGACCCGGCGGTGCGGCGCGCGGTGGAGGAGCGTTTCGCCCGCGACATGGCCCTGTTCGGCTACGGCTGAGGCAACTCCACGAACGGCCCGGCGTCGCAGCGGCCGCACACGGGATAGTCGGCGGCGCGGCCCGTCCGGTGGGCGGTGATGAAGGCGCGGCAGGCGGGACTGTCGAACACCTCCGCCAGGGATTGGCCGCGCAGGTCGCCGAACACCACCGTGGCGTCGAAGTCGAAGCTGCACGGCACCACCTTCAGATCCCAGGTCACCACCAGGATCTCCCGCCGGTGACCTTCGATGATCGAGCAGGCGTGGCGCGGCCCGGTGCCGGGCGGGTTGTAGGCGCGGCCGTTGCCGTAATTGTGCAGCAGCTTGGTTCCCGCCGGTCTGCCCGACAGCTCGTCGGTCATGCCGATCGAGTCATGGATGTCGTGGAAGGCGTCCTTGGTGTCGATGACGAGGCCGCTGCCGGCCTCGGCCGCCAGCCGCGTCACCCGGTCCAGGTTGGCCATGGCGACATCGTACATATCGACGCCGTGAACCTTGCGGTAGCTCTCGCGCGTCAGGCCGTAGACGCTGACCTTCAGCACTTTGAGGCCGCTGTCCACCAGTGCGCGCAGATAATCCTCCGAAACCCGGAGGCCCAGGGTCGAGGTGATCCACGGGCCGCACTCCGGCCATGTCCGGCGCGTCAGCCGCACCTTGTCCGGCAGGTTTTTGTCCAGCAGCGGCTCGCCGTAGCCGTGCAGGTGGACCAGCCGGCGGAAGTCGGGGATGGCGTCCGACAGGCGGCCGAGCAGAAACCGGAAGTCCTCGACGCCCATGACTCCCTGATCCCGCGTCAGCTTTTCGCGCGGGCAGAAGAAACAGGCGTGGCCGCAACGGTTGGTGTTCTCGATGCGGATTTCCTTGAAGGTCGGAAGCATGGGTCGGTCGTTGTCGCCTTGGCCGGAAGGGTTATGCTACGACAGTCGCAGCTTTTCGTCGCGTGAGTTCCCCATGACGTTCCAGCCCGTCTTCCTCATCTCCTCGCCCCGCTCGGGGTCCAACTGGACCAAGGCGGCGCTGAACGCCCATCCCGACATCGTCTGCACCGAGCAGCGGCTGTACGGCGGCTTCTTCGAGATGTGGGTGGACGATCCCGTCACCGGGCGGTCCAACCCGCGTTTCACGCTGGACCGCATCGTCGACATCATGTCGGGCTACAACAACTATCCCGCCGCCGCCGGCGACCTGCCGCGCGAGGAACTGGCGCGGCGCATGACCGGCCGGCTGGCCCGCAGCCTGTTCGAATTGGCGCACGACACCAGCGGCAAAAGGCTGGTGGTGGACAAGCTCACCCCCTACCTCGACTCCTGCGCCACGGTGGCCGAGGGCATCCGCCGCGACTTCCCCGAGGCCCGCATCGTCTACCTGGAGCGCGACCCGCGCGACGTGCTGACCAGCGGCGTCTTCAACTGGCTCAAGCGCCGCCGCCAGGACACGGAGTGGAACCCGGTCCAGCGCGCCCGCCACGAGCGTTTCGTGCTCAAGCGCGACGACGTGCGGCTGGACCGTTTCTTCACGCCGGACGACATCGCCTACTGGGTCGGCCACTGGACCGGCCCGGTGGATCACATCCTGCCCATCGCCGACCTGACCTTGCGCTACGAAACGCTGCACGGCGATCAGGCCGGCGAGCTGAAGCGGCTGTTCGATGCCCTGGGCGTGGCCGGCGACGAGGCCATCTTGCGCGGCTGCCTGGAGGCGTCCTCCTTCGCCCGGCTGTCGGGCGGGCGGTCGCGCGGCCAGGAGGACCCCGACAACCCCACCGCCATGACCCGCAAGGGCATCGTCGGCGACTGGCGCCACTACGTCACCCGCGCCGACGGCGAGGCGATCCAGGCCCACACCGGCGAGCGCCTCCAGGCGCGGGGGTATGAGGCGGATAAGGGGTGGATCAAAGGGTTGCCGGAGCGGTTGGCGCTTTAAAAAGGCGCCTCTTCACATCCCCACCAACGCCGCCAGCTTGCCGCGAGCCTCCTCAAGCGTGGCTAGCGGCACCGTGGCCCCAACAGGGATAATGGGGCGGGCCAGCGTGTCGATGCTACGGACATGGCTGGTCAGGATTTCGCCCATGATCGGCAACCCGTCGGGCAATACCGCGCTGCTCGGAAAGGGGCGGATGCGGCTGCTGATCGGGCAAACGATGGCAAATCCCGTGGCGCGCCAGAACGCCACGGGGGACACCACCAAAGCCGGCCGGCGCCCGCTCTGCTCCCGGCCCACGCGCGGATCGAAGTCGGTCCAGATCAGGTCGCCGGCATCGGGCTCGTAGGCCATCATTCGACGATCTCACGGCCGACGTCCGGCCCCCAGTCGAACGCCTCGCGCATGGCCTCGGGCGTCACACCCTTCAGAAGCTCATCGAGCGAATAACGCGGCCGGCTGACCGAGATCACGATCCGGTCACCCTCCGCCTCCATCTCGACGCGCGTCGCTTCAGTCAAACCGACGCGGTTGGCGATGTCCTTCGGAATGCGAACGCCCAGACTGTTGCCCCACCGGGCGACTTGCACCTGCATCATGCCCTCCCTGGCATCTGGGGAACAATATGACGGATATCCGGCGGATATACAAGGGTGGCAATGGAGAAGGATGGATGGGATGGGGCTGTTGGCGTCCGAAGCAAAACTCCTTATGCCACTAGATTTGTGGTGTAAAAAATCGTATGTAAGTAGCGTTTACGTAAGGTAAACTTACATGTAAGGCGAACTTACAACCGGTATACCAAAATGGTGTTGCGTCATGTAGGTAAGCCGGCTCTGCGCCCTCATCACCAAAATGGTGATGATTTTCCATGAACATGCCGCGCAATAAGCCCTTTACTAAGCGTCGCAACCGATATTATAAGGGTGGTTGTGGTCAAAGCGCCACCATGCCACGCGGTGGTAGGCCGCGCGGCTGGATCTTCAAAAGGTGAGGTGACTATGGGCAAGGTTTCCCTTGCCGGGTGGACTGCCTTTTTCGATGCCCTCGCACGGTTCATCAAGGCTGTCTACCTGCTTCCTCAGCCGTGGTTCCGTTAGGACCGCCGACTGGCAAAACGCCTCCAGAGACTCGCACTCTCAAGGAGGCGTTTTGTTTGCCGTCAGATATCAACGGCGCCTTTCACCATGCCGCAAAGGGTCGTTTTATGCAACGCCGCCATTTTAGCCGCTAAAATGGTGGAGTACGCGTAACCCCGCCGCCATCGCCCGCACCGCCCCGTCCAGCGGCTCGCCCGGCGGCACGGTGAACAGGCGCATGGACGGATACCACGGCCGCCGGCCGGTCCCCAGCATGGCCCAGTCGTCGTCCCAGCCGGCCCGCCACACCGGCACGCCCACGGCCCCGGCCAGATCGCCCACCGCCGTGGGCGCGGTCACCACGAGATCGAGCGCCGACATCAGCGCCGCCACCCCGTCGAGATCATTGGTCAAATCCAGATCGTGCCAGGAATGCACCGCTTCCGCCGGATCGGGATCGTATTGCAGCGAGACGACGCGCACCCCCGGGACATCCAGCACCGGCCGCCACGTCTCCAGGCTGCCCGACCCGCGCCGCCCCCGCCAGCTTAAGCCCACCTTGGGGCCGTCGCCCAACTCGGCCAGCCGTCCCCGCCAGAAGGCGACGCGGGCCGGATCGGCCTTCAAATAGCCGCCCGCCGCCGGAAACCGCGACAGATCGGGGCGGAACAGGCGCGGCAGCGCCGCCATCGCCACCTCGGCATCCGCCGCCCCCGCCTCGGCCAACGGGAACGAGCGGGCGTAGAGCGGCGCCAGCCTCGGGTCGCCCTCGACCACCACCCGCGCCCCGGCGGCGATCAGGTCGGGCAGGCAGGAGGCGAACATCAGTTCGTCGCCCAGGCCCGGCCCACCCGTCACCCGCACGCGCTGGCCCGTCAAACTCTCGACCGGTGACGGGAACCGCCGGGCGAACCAAGCCCAGCCCTCGGCCAGCAGCCCCTGACCCAGCAGCGCCTGGGCGACGAACCACGCCCCCCAGCGCGCATCGCGCGCCTCGGCGGCGGCGAAGCAGGCGTCGGCCCGCTCCCGCTGCCCCGCCGCCAGCAACGCCGCCCCGCGCAGGGCCAGCTGGCGCAGCCGCATCCCGCCGATCTCAGCCTCCAGCCGCTCCCGCTCGGCCCGCACGGCGCGGGGATCGACGCCGCGCCCGGCCCACACCGCCTGCGTCCGCCGGTCCCGCGACGCCGCCGCCCCGCCGGCCTTGACCACCACGCCCAGGCACCATTCGGAGTCCGCCGGCCCGTCGCCCTGAACTTCCGCCAGCTCGCGCGCCGCCCCGGGGTCGCGCATGCCGCCGCCGGCCCGTTGCGAGAACCGGCGCTCCAGGGCCAGCGTCCCGCCGAACAGGGCCTCGAAGCGCGGCCAGTCGAAGACGTGGAAGTGCCAGGGGTTGGGGTCGGTGCCGGTTTCGTCGATCCACAGGTTGGGCACGCTGGCGATCAGCCGCCCGCCGGGCTTCAGCACCCGCGCCACCTCGGCCAGGAAGGGGCGGTAGTCGGGCAGATGCTCGATGGTCTCGAACGACACCACCAGATCGAACGCGCCGTCGGCGAACGCCGACAAGTCACAGGCATCCCCCGCCCGGTACGACAACCTCTCATCCAGCGCCGCGTAATTGAGCGTGGCGTAATCCACCGCCCAGCCGCTGGCGTCCATGCCGACCACCCGCGCGGCCGCCGTCCGCCGGGCCAGCAGCGCGCTGCCGTAGCCCAGGCCGCAGGCCACGTCCAGCACCCGGGCGCCCGGCTCCACCAGTTCCGCCGCCAGCTCGTAGCGCACGACATGGGCGTCGGCGCGCCGGCCGGGCTCGCGCAGCATGTCCATGTGCAGATCGCGTTCCGCCGCCAGCCGGGCCAGCGGATAGGCGGCCAAGGCGGCATCGGGGATGCGCTCCAGCGCCAGGGTGAACGGCGGCGCCTCGCGCTCCAGAGCGTGGTACGGCGTCACCCCGAGATACAGCGGGTGCTTGCGCCAGCCCGCCGCGAACGCGCACGCCTCCCACCAGCGGCGGTCATGGCCGCCCGCCTTCAGCATCAGGCCCCGGCGGGCGACCCGCCGGAACTCCGCCAGCGCCGCCGTCACCGCGTCGGCGTCCAGCCCGTCCAGGCCATGGGCGCAGGCCACCCCGTCGATCGCCCCGTCGGCCATGTTGTCGGCGAAACCTCGCGCGGCGGTCAAATCGGCCAGGGTTTCCCCCCTCCCCTCGCCGAAGGTGTTCCGCCATGCCGTGACCAGAAAGCCTGCCATCGCCCGCGTTTCCTGCCTTTTTGCCCGCCCCGTGCCCTTGGTAGCTCCCACCCCGGCGGCCCTGTCAAAGGGAAACTTCCGTGGGACGGCCGACAATCGCCTTGTGACCGGCGCGCCGCTCCACTATCCCTGGCCCAGGGCTTGCTTGCGTCAGAGCCCGTAGCGCCCCTGGGAATACCGCCGCATGGACACGATCACCGCCGATCTCTTCGATACCATCTGCGTCATGGTCGGGGACAAGACCGCCAACCGCCACGCCGAGGCCGAGATCCGGTGCGCCGAGGCCCTGGCCCGCGATCCCGCCGACGCCTCGGCCCTGGCCGCCTCGGGCTACCTCGCCCTGTGCGCCGGCGCCCTGCCCCAGGCGGTCGGCTTCATGGAGCGGGCGGTGGCGCTGAACGGCGCGCGGGCCGTGTGGTGGCGGGTGCTCGGCCTGGCGGCGCGCCACACCGACACCCCGGAAAAGGCCGTCGCCGCCCTGCGCCGGGCGGTGGAGACGGACCCGCGTTACATCGACGCCTGGAACGACCTGGGCATCACCCTGCGCGACCTGGGCCGCCCGCGCGAGGCGGCGGCCGCCTTCGACACGCTCATCGGGATCAAGCCGAGCCACGCCGGCGCCATCCGCCGGCTCGGCACCTGCCACCAGCAGGCCGGCGACCTGGACGCGGCACAGGCCGCCTATGCCCGCGCCATCGCGGCCAAGCCGGACTACGTCGAGGCGTTCATCAACCTGGGCAGCGTCCACGAGGCGCGCGGCGAGTTGGATCGGGCGCTGGAGTGCTACCGCACCGCCGTTTCCCTGAAGAACGACTTCGCCCCATCCTTCCATGCGCTGGGAGCGGCGCTGGCGAAAAGGGGCGAGCGCGAACCGGCGATCCAGGCCCTGTTGCGCGCCGTCGATCTCATGCCCCGGCACGCCGATGCCCATGGCGCCCTGCTGGAATTGGGCTATCGCTGGGCTTAAGTCGGCAAATCATGCCGCAAGCACGGCAAATATTGCCGAGAAACTAGGCAATAAGGCACAAGGAGCCTTCGAGTCATGGACGATCGGGTCACGGTCGATACCTCTTTCCGCAAGACCACCAAGCGCGTGCTGACCCGGCGCGGTGTCTTGTGGCTGGGGCAGACCTGCAACATCCGTTGCCATTTCTGCTATTTCCTCGACCGCATCGCCAACAAGGACCATCCCGAGCACGCCTTCATGCCGTTCGACAAGGCGAAGGCGATCTGCGACACCCTGCGCTTCACCTACGGCAACAACGCCATCGACATCCAGGGCGGCGAGCCGACGCTCTACAAGCCGATCTACGATCTGGTGAGCCACTGCCGCGCCATCGGGCTGGCCCCGACGCTGATTTCCAATGCCATCCTGCTGGCCGACATGGAGCGCTGCAAAAAGCTCCAGGAGGCCGGGGTGCAGGACCTGCTGCTCTCCATCCAGGGCATCGGCGACACCTACGACAGGATCGTCGGCGTGCCCGGCGGCTCGGTCAAGCAGATGCGCGCACTCGACAACCTGATGCAAATCGGTTTGCCGTTCCGCTTCAACGTCGTGCTGTCCAAGCCGGTGCTGACGCAGCTGGAGAAGGTGGCGGAGCTGGCGGTGACGGCCGGCGCGCGGGTGGTCAATTTCCTGACCTTCAACCCGTTCGAGGATCAGGCCGCCGGCGGCAAGCGGTCGGGCCACAACGTGCCGGGCTACACCGACGTCGCCGGCCCGCTGAACCGCGCGCTCGACATCCTGGAAGCCGCCGGGATCGAGGCGAACGTGCGCTATTTCCCGCTGTGCATGGTCGAGCCCCGGCACCGCAAGTCCATGTACAATTTCCAGCAGCTCTCCTACGACTTGCACGAATGGGACTACGCCTCGTGGTCGTGGACCGGGCAGCAGGCCCAGCGCATGGCCGGCGGCGAGCTGACGGCGCGCCCCAAGCTGCGCGACATGACCTACCCGCGCGCCGCCCTGTTCTACGAGGTGTTCCCCGAGCTGGACGCCACCCCGCACGAGGAGCGCGATCCCGAGATGTACCGGGACAACGCGCGCCTGCGCGCCGGGACCGATTGCAAATACCGCTACGCCGCCGCCTGCGACGGCTGTTCGGCCAAGGCGATCTGCGACGGCTTCCACGGCGACTACGCCTCGATCTTCGGCCTGGGCGAGGCCAGGCCGATCGTCGAGCCCGCCCCGGTGGACGATCCCACCCACTACATCCGCCACCAGGAAAAGGTGGTCGAGGCGCAAGACCTCGACTGGGCGCTGTGAATTTCGGGAACAGGACCATGACCAAGCGGCTTACCGTCATCATCCCCACCTGCAACCGGCTCCAGCGCATCACCCGCTGCCTGGAGGCGCTGGAACGCCAGGACACGCCGCCCGGCACCTTCGACGTCATCGTGGTGGACGACGGCTCGACCGACGGCACGGCCGAGGCGCTGAAAAACCGTTCCTCCACCCTCGATGTCCGGGTGCTTTCCCAGGCCAACCAGGGGCCGGCGGCGGCGCGCAACCGCGCGCTGGCGGCCGGAACGGCGCCCTTGGTGCTGATCATCAACGACGACACCATCCTGACCGAAGGCGCGGTCCGCCGACACATTGACCTGCACGACGCCGCCGGCCCGGGTGAGAAGAAAATCGTGCTCGGCAACTTCCGCATCATGCCGGAGTACAGGTCCGACCTGTTCACGGCGGCCGTGGACGCCACCACCCACATCTTCCCCTTCAGCTGGCTGAAGGCCCGCAGAATCCTGGACTTCTCCTACTTCATCACCTGCAACACCAGCCTGGCCCGGGCGGCCTTCGACGAGGCCGGGGTGTTCGACGAGAGCTTTCCCAAGCCGGCCGGCGAGGACATCGAGATGGGCTACCGGCTCTACGCCAAGGGCTGGAGCATCGAGTTCGTCCCCGACCTGATGTCCTGGCACGACAGCTACTTCACGCCCAGGAGCTACGCCCGCGCCCGCTTCATCCGGGGCGAGGAGGACCTGCGCTTCATCCACAAGCACCCCGAGCAGCGTGGCGTCTACCAGCGCCACGCCCTGGCCTTCGCCCGCAGCCATTACGACCGGCTGGTCAACCACTGGGACGACTATCAGGCCTATGTGGACTCCACCGTCGCCCTCACCGACGCCCTGATCGCCCGTCATCAGGCGGCGCAGACCCCGGCCGAACGCCACGGGACGCTGCACGACATCATGGGCCGGATCGAGGCGATCGGTTACCTCGCCTACGCCGCCGGCGCCGGCAAAAGCCCCTACTTCGCCGAGGTCGTCCGGGGATTCCAACCGCAGGCGGTGTTTTGAGGCGACGGCACGGCCGGCTGAGGCACACTTGCAAAAGTTCACTAAATGTTCTATATTGCGCGCGCATCCATACCCGGATTCCGCGCGTCGCCGCGCGGGTGGAACCGGGAAAGGTTACATCGGTTACATCGGTTACATCGGTTACATCGGTTGCGGCGGGCGGAATAAGCCATCCCGATCAAAGGCTTGTCCGCGCGCCCTCGTTGCGCCCCGTTTCACCCCGTTGCGCCCGTTTCACCGGCCTTTGATAAAAAACAAGGACTTGGCTGAAACGCCGGGGTTGCACGATGTTACACCTTCCGCCCCGGCGGGGCCGCCTGGGCGAGGTAGAACAGCCGCTTCATCTCCTTGCGGCCGCGCGTCACCGTTTCCAGGATCAGCCCGCAGGCGAGGCTGAGGAAGGCCAGCAGCATCATGCCGGTGGACAACAGCGCCGTCGGCAGACGCGGCACCAGCCCCGTCGCCATCCACGTCGCCACCACGGGCGCGGCCAGCATCAGCGACGCCAGCGCCAGGATGGCGAAGACGCCGTTGAACAGCGCCAGCGGCCGTTCCTCCTTCACCAGCACCAGAATGGTCCGGAGAATGCGCCCCCCGTCGCGGATGGTGTTGAGCTTGCTGGCCGAGCCCGGGGGCCGCTCCTTGTAGGGAGTGGCGATCTCGGCGACGGGCATGTTCAGTTCCAGCGCGTGTACGGTCAGCTCGGTCTCGGTTTCGAAGCCGGTGGCCAGCGCCGGGAACGACTTCACGAACCGGCGCGAGAACACCCGATAGCCCGACAGCATGTCGTGGATGCGGTTGCCGAAGATCCACGCCACCATCGACGTCAGCGCCACGTTGCCGAAGCGGTGGCCCGGCCGGTAGGCAGCCTCGGCCTCGCTGCTCCGCGCGGCGTTCACCATGTCGAGCTGATGGTCCAGAAGATGCCGGACCAGCCGCGGCGCCGACGCCGCGTCGTAGGTGTCGTCGCCGTCCACCAGCACATAGACGTCGGCCTCGACGTCGGCGAACATCCGGCGCACCACATGGCCCTTGCCCTGGAGCGTCTCGGTCCGCACCACCGCCCCGGCGGCCCGCGCCACCTCGGCCGTGCGGTCGCGCGAATTGTTGTCGTAGACGTGGATGGCGGCGTCCGGCAGGGCGCGGCGGAAGTCGCGCACCACCACCCCGATCGCCACCTCCTCGTTGTAGCAGGGGATCAGCACCGCCACCGACGGCGCCGCCATCAGGGAAGCCTGGGCACCGGCCGCCAGGGATGGTTTCTTCTCAGCAAGGTCGGTCGACATCGTTCGCCCGGTTTGAGGAGGCCGTGACGATCCCAAGTGTAGGAAACCCGGCGGCGCCGCACAATCAGCCATCCGAAACAGCCCCATCGCCGGCCGCGCCCGGAAAACGGCGCGATTCCATCCGGCGGCTCACGCCCGGCGGGTGGATGGCGGTGCCGACGGCGCATTCGTTGAGCGACGGCGCCGGCTCTGATATCTTTAGCCTCCATCGACCGCGCATGGGCTCACTTTAGCCACAGAACCGCCTCCATAAGATGATTGTCTCTTTCGGGATGGCCGGTCTACGCTCCCTGTTCGCCGTTCGAGTGAAGAAAGACAAACTCAAGAGACATTGCCCATGTCCGAAAGCGCGGTCTGCGCCCACACCGTCGTCAAGAGCCTTGCCCTCATTGCTGGAAAAAGAGGGATCGGCGTCATCGCCGAGGACCTTCTCAAGCAGTACGGCATCGGCGACCAGGAAGCCTCGACCGACCAGATCCTGGGCATGGCCGAAGGCTTGGGACTGTCGGCCAAGGAAACCACGCTGAGCTGGGAGGAACTCGTCGATCTCGGCGGCGATTTCCCGGTGATGCTGATCTTGAAGAATGGCAACGCCATGGTGGCGGTCAACACGACCGCGATCGAGGGCGTGCCGGTGATGATCCTGCACGACCCCCTGGTACCGGACGACAGCATGATCGCCGTGGACGAACGGCGCCTGACCCAGGCGTGGGACGGCCGGGTGATGCTGCTCAAGCGCCATTACAAGCTGACGGACGTCGAACAGCCGTTCGGCTGGCGCTGGTTCTTCCCGGAAATCATCCGCCAGCGCCGCCTGTTCCGCGACATCGCCATCGCCGCCATCATGCTGAGCCTGTTCGGCCTGGCGGCGCCGATCCTGACCCAGCTGATCCTGGACAAGGTCGTCGTTCACAAGGCGTACGGCACCCTGTACGTCCTGGCCGCCGGCTATGTCATGGTCGTGCTGTTCCAGGTGGTGTTCAACTACCTGCGCGGCTACATGACGCTGGTGGTGACGAACCGCATCGATTCAATCCTGAACGTGCGCGTCTTCAACAGGCTGATCAGCCTGCCGATGCATTATTTCGAGACGGCCTCGGCCGGCGTGGTGCTGCGCAACGTCACCCAGACCTCGACGATCCGCAATTTCCTGACGGGGCAGGTGTTCTCGACGCTTCTGGAATGCGTCACGCTCGCCTTCCTCATTCCCTTCATGTTCTACTTCCACGCGCCGCTGGCGATCATCATCCTGGGCATGACCGCCCTGTTGTGCGTCGTGTTCGCGGTCACCACCCCGTACATGAAGCGCAAGCTGGCCACGGTGGCCGAGACGGAGGCCCGCCGACAGGCCTTCCTGGTCGAAACCATCCACGGCATGCGCACCATCAAGTCGCTGGCGCTGGATGCCCGCCAGCGCAAGGAGTGGGACAACCGCACCACCCAGACGCTGCTGCGCCAGTTCGACGTCGGCCGGCTGATGATCGGCATGCAGTCGGTGACCCACTTCCTGCAGGTCGCCATCAACATGGTGGTGGTGCTGTTCGGCGCGTGGTTCGTGCTGCAGGGGTCGCTGTCGGTCGGCTCCTTCATCGCCATGACCATGCTGACCGGCCGGGTGGTCGGCCCGCTGGTCCAGGTGTCGCAGATCTTCCAGAGCTTCCAGCAGGTCAGCCTGTCCTTGGATATGCTGGGCAACATCATGAACCACCCGGCCGAGGAAGGCCGCTCGGGCATCGGCACCCGCCCGCGCATCCAGGGCAAGGTGGAATTCCGCAACGTCCGCTTCCGTTACCCGACGGGGGCCGCCTGGGCGCTCGACGACGTCTCGTTCAAGGCGGAGGCCGGCACCATCCTCGGCATCATGGGCCGCTCGGGCTCGGGCAAGACCACCATCACCCGCCTGTTGCAGAAGCTGCACCCGATCCACGGCGGCTCCATCCGCATCGACGGCCACGACCTGCGCGATCTCGACCTGGACCACCTGCGCTCGTCGATCGGCGTGGTGCTCCAGGAATCCTTCCTGTTCCGCGGCTCCATCCGCCAGAACATCGCCGCCGGCAAACCCCACGCCACGCTGGAGGAGATCATGCGCGCCGCGCGCATGGCCGGCGCCACCGAGTTCATCGAGCGCATGCCCAAGGGCTTCGACACCCTGCTGGAGGAAGGCGCCTCCAACCTGTCGGGCGGTCAGCGCCAGCGCCTGGCCATCGCCCGCGCCCTGCTGGTCGATCCGCCGATCCTCA
>NZ_DASPMG010000042.1:0-17506 GCF_035627195.1 Azospirillum sp. | reverse complement strand
CACAATGCAACGCATTTGGCATGGTGTTGCATTTGGCCATACCCTTCGTTTTCCGTTACCGGGACGCGCGCGGGGAACGTCCAGGATCGTCCCGATGATGACCGCCCTTAGGAATTTTGTCAATTTCGCGACACGACGGTGAGGCCATGCCCGACGCCCCTTTCCACATCGCCACGGCCCGCTCCACTGCCGACCTCGAGGACGCGGCGCGGCTGTTCGGCGCCTACGCGGCGTCGCTGGACATCGACCTGGCGTACCAGGACTTCGCGGCGGAGCTGGCCGGCCTGCCCGGCAAGTACGCGCCGCCGGCCGGCGCGCTGCTGATCGCGCGCGACCCTCGTGGGGAGGCGCTGGGGTGCGTGGCGCTGCGGCCGATCGCGCCGGAGGGATGCTGCGAGATGAAGCGGCTGTACGTCGCGCCGGAGGGACGCGGGCTCGGCCTCGGCCGGGCGCTGGTCGACGCCATTCTGGGGGAGGCGGTGCGGATCGGCTACCGCGAGATGCGGCTGGACACGCTGCCGACGATGGCGGCGGCGCTGGCGCTGTACCGGCAGGCGGGGTTCGTGGCGATCGAACGCTATTACGACACGCCGGTGGCCGGGACCATCTTCCTCGGCCGGCGGCTGAGCCAGGGCTGCGCGCGCGGGTTAATGGAAGGCTGCCGGTGATGAGAGAGGGCCGGTGATGAGAAAGAGAAGGGTGAGACACGGATGAACACGGATATCCACGGATGAACACGGATATATTTTTTCTCTTCATCCGTGTTCATCCGAACGCCGGCCCCGCCGGCATCCGTGTTCATCCGTGTCCCCCACCCGTTTCCAAGCGCCATGTTAACCCGAATTCGGAGCACTGGCGGCTGAGCGCCGATGGTTGACCGGCCGGCACCGGATCCTTTAGCCTGTGGGGCATGAGCGGACACCTTGGGCTTTCGATTCGGCGAATTATCGACCCGGTCCTCCTTTGAGGGCCGGGACACGTCACGCGTCTGCGCCGAATCGATCCTAGGGAACCAAGTCCATGTCCGCCACGATGCCAGCCGGCCAGCCGGCCGCCGACACCCGTCCGTACGACCCCACCCGCCGCGTCGCCTTCGCGCTGCGCGCCGACGCCGATCCCGGCGTCCTGCCGCGCGTGCTGGAGCTGTTCGCCAAGCGCGGCCTCGTGCCCGACACGTTCCACGCCGACCGCATGGCGGAAGACGATACCCTGGCCGTGGAGGTCGAGGTGACGGGCATGGCGCGCGCCGAATCCGACCACGTCGCCAACTGCCTGCGGCAGATCGTCGGCGTCACGCTGGTGCTGGCCAGCGAGCGGCGGGTCGGGGTGGAGATGGCGGCGGCGGATTGACATAACCTGCGCCGCGGCTGCCCCCTCCCGCCCTCCGCTGACGCTCCGGGCACCCTCCCCCTCTTCGAGGTGGAGGGTTCTGTGCCGAAGCGGCGGCAGTCCCCTCCACCGCCTCAGCGGGGGAGGGTTAGGGAGGGGGCAAAACGTACCTTCCTCAACCCACCCCGGTCTTCGCCTCCGGCGGCGTCCCGGGCGGAGGTTCCTCGGGCGGGACTTCGGCCGCCGCGGCCTCGCCCTCGGCAGGGACGGTCTGCAGCAGCGCCGCGGCCTTCTGCAGCTTGCGGAACTGGCGGACCGAGAAGGGGAAGGTGCTGACGTAAGCCAGCCCCAGGAACAGCAGCGTCCACCACGGCTGGCTGACCAGCGAGGCGGCGAGCAGGCCCACGCCCAGCAGCGCCGGCACCACGTAATCCTGCGGCACCCGCATGCCCTTGCCGGAGAAGGTCGGCATGGTGCTGACCATCAGCAGGCCGACGGCCAGCGTCCACGGCACCACCAGCAGCGGGTGGCCGGCGACCTCCGGCCCCAGCTCGAAGCTGGCGACCATGGGCAGCAGGACCAGCGCGGCGCCGGCCGGGGCCGGCACGCCGGTGAAGTAGCTGAAGGCCCAGGGCGGCAGGTCCGGCGTGCCGAGGCCGGCGTTGAAGCGGGCCAGCCTGAGCGCGCAGCACACGGCGTAGGCCAGCGACGCCACCCAGCCGAGGCTGCCCGCCCCGCCCAGCGCCCACAGGTAGATCATCAGGGCCGGCGCCACGCCGAAGCTGACCACATCGGCCAGGCTGTCCAGCTCGGCGCCGAACTTGCTCTGGCCGTTCAGCAGGCGGGCGATGCGGCCGTCCAGCGCGTCGAGCACGGCCGCCGTGACGATGGCGCCCACCGCCTGCGGCCACGCGCCGTGCATGGCGAAGCGGATGGCCGTCAGGCCCGCGCACAGCGCCAGCACCGTCAGCACGTTGGGCAGCAGCCGGTTGATCGACAGGCCCTTCAGGCGCGGGTGCGGACGGCGCGGGCGCTTGCGGAAGACGCCGGGACGGAAAACGCCCGGTTTGAAGACGGGCGGTCGCTTCATCAGCGGATCTCTCCCTGCCGTTGCGGCTCGGTCGCGTTGAGGTCGGCGAGGATCGTCTCGCCGCCGATGGCAAGCTGGCCGACGCAGACCAGCGGCGCCACGCCGTCCGGCAGATAGACGTCGGTGCGGCTGCCGAAGCGGATGAGGCCGAAGCGCTCGCCCGCCTTCAATTGCTGCCCCGCCTTGATCCAGCACAGGATGCGGCGCGCCACCAGACCGGCGATCTGCACGTAGGCGATCTCGCGCCCATCCGGCAGGCGGTGGCGGATGGCCATGCGCTCGTTCTCCTCGCTGGCCTTGTCCAGCGCGGCGTTGACGAAGGTGCCGGGGTGGTATTCGGCCGCCACCACCTCGCCGTCGGCCGGCACGCGGTTGACGTGCACGTTGAAGACGTTGAGGAAGATGGAGACGCGGGTGCGCGGCTCCGGCCCCATGCCCAGCTCGGGCGGCGGCACGGCCGGCACGATCATGGTGACGCGGCCGTCGGCCGGGCTGACCAGCAGGCCGGGCCGGGTCGGCGTGACGCGGTCGGGGTCGCGGAAGAAGTAGGTGCACCAAGCGGTCGCCAGAAGGCCGATCCAGCCCAGTGCCGGCGCCACCGCCAACCCGAGAACGAGGGACACCACGGCGAATCCGGCGATGAACGGCCAACCGGCGCGATGGACGGGAACGATGACGGTATCAAGAGCGGACGACATGCCGGACAAACACTCTCCTGCTGCGGAAGCGGCGCATTCTAGAGATACCCGCCCGGCCTTTACAGAATTTTAGCGGGCCGGCCCCAACTCTCGCATCGGTCCGTTGCAGGAATGGGATTGCCCGCGTGTCTGTTCCCGTCGCCAACCGCCTGGAAACGCTGCGGTCGCTGGCCGAGGTGTCGGCCTGCGCCCTGCCGCTGGGCCTGAACGCCGTCACCACCACGCCGGAGGGGCTGCTGGCCATCGCCACGCCGCCGCAGCCGTCGCGCCTGACCTTCATCGCCGACGGCATGCCGTTCCACGCCGCCGTCAGCCCGGATGAGGAGGGTGCCGTCTGTCAGGTGTGGGCGGAGGTCGGCCACATCCCCTACACGGTCCAGGCGCCGGAGCGGCGGCGCAAGCTGCTGGCGGTGCTGCGGGGAATCCAGGCGATGCCGCTGAAGCGCGCGCGGTTCGTGGTGCAGGACGGGCAGAAGATCCTGCTGGCCGGCCAGACCCGCGTGTCCGGCCGCGTGGCGGCGGAGGACCTGATCCACCAGACCGTGCTGCTGCTGCACGAGGCGCGGCCCTTCCTGCGCCTGCTGGCGGAGCATTTGTAGAGTTTGTTTTTTTACACGGATGCACACGGATTTTGCACGGATGAACACGGATAAAGATTAAAAAATCCGTGTTCATCCGTGGCCGGCCCCGCCGGCATCCGTGCCTATCCGTGTCTCTATTTTCTTTTCAGCCTTTTTTCGGCCTTCGGACGCGAGACGGCTCAATTCGTCGTCGGCAGGGTGAAGATCTGGCCGGGGTAGATCATGTCCGGGTCGCGGATCTGGCTGCGGTTGGCCTGATAGATCACGGTGTACTGCACGCCGTCGCCGTAGGTGCGCCGGGCGATGCGCCACAGGCTGTTGCCGGGCTGCACGACGACGCGGTCGCCGTTCGGCAGGTCCTTCGGCACCTCCGACACCTGGATCGGCAGCTCGACGCGGGCCACCACCCTGCCGGACGACGTCACCTGATCGGCACGGAGCGTGTACACGCCGGGGTCGACCGGGCGTTCCGGCGACAGGCGCCAGCGCCCGTCCGTGTCAGCCGGGGCGCTGCCCACGAGGTTGTTGTCCAGGTAGAGCTGCACGGCGTTGCCCGGCTGCGCCCGGCCGCCCATGGCGACCTTGCCAGCGTTGTCGTAATCCATGGTCTCCACGGTGACGCCGCCGGCCGGAACCGGCGGGATGCCGCGCGTGGAGGAGCCGCCGGGCGACGGGACGGCAGCGGCCCTGGCCGGCTCCTTGTCGGGGGCCGATTCCTTTTCGGGCTCCTTCTCCGCCTCGGGCGGCTGGGCGGGCGGCGGGGCCTGGAGCACGGTGCTGGCGCCGCCGTCGCGCGGGACCGACACGGCCAGCGCGCCGGCCGCTTCGGCCGGGCGGCCGGCGACGTCGCGCCGGTTTTCCGGCACCACCAGGACGACGACGTTGCCCGACGGCACCGGCTCGGCCTGCGGGGTGCGCTCAACGAGGCTCAGCTCGCGGCTGCCGGGCGGCAGCGGGCCGCTGGGCAGCAGCACCCACTCGCCGCGCTTGTCGGCCACCGCCTCGCCGATCGGGCGGTTGCCGTCGAAGACGACGACGGTGGCGCCCGGCGCGGCGCGCCCGGCGATCACCGCCTCGCCGTCGGGCGTGACGCGCACCACGTCGAAGCGCGGCCCGATCTCCACGGGCGCCGGCGGGCGCACCACGGCGGGCGTGACCTGGGCGGGGGCGGTGGCTTGAGGAGTGGCTTGCGGCGGCTGGGCGGCGGGCGGCGGGACGATCCGCGGCGGCGAGGCCGTGACCGGGCGCGTCATGGGCGGGGGATTGGGGGTGGGCAGCGCCTGGGGCGACACGGCCAGCGCCTCCGGCGGTTGCGGGGCCGGACGGAAGGCCGCGTACGCGACGGCGCCGGCCAGAACGGCCGCACCGGCGCCACCCAGAAGAACTGCTCGCTTCACCGCCGCACCATACCGCTGGCGTGCGGCCATCATTGGCCGAACAAATGCCGACTATCAGTCAGACCAAGCACATGAAGCAACAACGCAAATGGGCAATGGGGCTAACCCAACCATTCCACGGGCGCATAACTCCCCTGCCCTGTACCAAGCGGCCTACATCATTGTGCCGGGGGCAGCGATTTCAGGTAGACGGCGATGGCGTGGCGGTCGGCCTTGGTCAGGCGCGACGTGGAGTTGCGGACGACCTCGGCCATGGAGCCGCCGGCGAAGTCGCCGTCGGGCAGCATGCCGATCTCCAGGAAGCTTTCGATGTCCCCCAGCGACCAGTCGGCCATTTCCTTGGCGGGGGTCAGGTTCGGCACCTTGTCGCCTTCCGGCCCATCGGGGGTTCCGGCGTAGGCGCGGCTGAGTTCCAGGGCGCCCAGCGCGTTGCGCGGGGTGTGGCACTCGCCGCAATGGCCCAGCGCCTCCGCCAGGTAGCGGCCGCGGTTCCACTCGGCCGGTTTCGACGGATCGGCGGGGCGCGGCCCCTCCTCCAGGTGCATGGCCTGCCAGACCGGCAGCAGGAAGCGCCAGCCGAAGGGGGCCCGCAGATCGTGCGGCGTGTTGGGCCGGGACACCGGCGCCTGGGCGAACAGGTAGGCCTTCAGGTCGCGCAGGTCCTGGTCGGTCATCCGCGTGTAGGAGGTGTAGGGGAAGGCTGGGAACAGCGCCGCGCCATCCGGCCGCACGCCCTCGCGGAAGGCGCGGATGAAGTCGGCGTCGGACCAGCGGCCGATGCCGGTCTGCGGGTCGGGGGTGATGTTGGGCGTGAAGAAGGTGCCGAACGGCGTCTTCAGCGCCCGCCCGCCGGCCAGCGGCTTGCCGCCCGCCTTTTCATCGGTGTGGCAGCCGAAACAGCCGGCGGCCTGGAAGACGTAGGCGCCGCGCGCCACCGGATCGGCGGACGCGGGATCGGCGGGAACCGACGTGGGAGGAGCTGGGGCTGGTTCCGCGGCACGCGCCGTGCCGCCCGCCCACAGGGCGAGCGGCAGCAGCGCGGCGGCGATCCGCAGGGCACGCAGGGGAGTCGCCGGCATGCCGGACCTCACTGCTTCTTGATGCGGAACTCTTCGTGGCAGTTCGCGCAGGTCTTGCCGGTGGCCTGCATGGCCTGGGCGACCTGGGCCTTGTCGCCGGCCTTGGCGGCGTCCACCAGCTTGGCGGCGGCGGGGCGCATGTCGGACCACAGCTGCTGGGTCTTGCTCCACTGCGCCCACAGCTCGGGCTTGGCGTGGCTGTCGCCGACACCCTTGGCGGTGCCCTGCGGGAACACGGCGGCGACGTCGTTGGCCGACACCTCGGCGATGGCGGCGGCGGCCTTCTGCACCTCGTCCTGGGTGCCTCCCTCGCCCTTCACGAACTGGCCGATAACCTTCATGCCGCCCCCCATCTTCTTCATGAGGGCTTCGCGCGCCTTCACCTGATCGACCGGGTCGGCGGCGGTGGCCGTACCGACAGCGGCGACCAGGGTGGCGGAAACCGCGGCGGCGGCCAGCAGGTTGAGGAAACGGATGTGCATGGATGGTCTCTCCCCGGATGGATGAGTTGGCTCGGTACCCCTTTTGACGCCGGGGCCGGGCTTGTTATTCCATGGATGATGGTGTAACGGGCAGCGGCTTTCGGTCAATCACAGCTTCGTGAAGCCAAGCGACGGGAAAGGTTACGGATGAAGGCCCCGAAATCGGTGTGCGTGTACTGCGGCTCCTCCAGCCGCGTCGCCGACGTCTACAAGCAGGCCGCCCACGCCCTGGGCGAGGGTCTGGCCCGGCGCGGCGTCCAGGTCGTGTACGGCGGCGGCCGGGTCGGCCTGATGGGCATCGTGGCGGACGCCGCCATCGCCGCCGGGGGCCGCGTGGTCGGCATCATCCCCGAGCACATCCAGGTGCTGGAGGTCGAGCACACGGCGCTGACCGAGCTGCACGTCGTCGATTCGATGCACACGCGCAAGCGCATGATGGTCGACCGCTCCGACGCGTTCGTCGTGCTGCCGGGCGGCCTGGGCACCATGGACGAGGCGTTCGAGATCCTGACCTGGAAGCAGTTGCGCCTGCACGACAAGCCGGTGGTGCTGGTCGATCTGGACGGCTACTGGCAGCCGCTGCTGCGCCTGATCGACAACATGATCGAGGAAGGCTTCTGCCGCGAGGAGCACCGCGCGCTGTTCCGCGTGGTGCAGCGCGTCGAGGACGTGTACCAGGCGCTGGCGCACGAGCCCGAGCCGCGCGTGGAGCCGGAAACGCGGCGGCTCTGAGCGGATTCTCCCCACGGGGTGCGACATCGGCGGCAAGGTGCCGGCAAGGCCGCCGCCGAACTTTCTTTCGGCGGCGGGCCGATGATATATAACGGCCATTGCTTTCGCCCGGGCCTCCGGGGACCGCAGTTCCGCACCTCGGACACGCCCGCTGGATGGCGCGCCCGGCGCCCAAAGACAACCACGACGCCCAACCCCCAGGGGGAGAATCCGCACCCATGACCAAGATCAAGGTAGTCAATCCGGTCGTCGAGCTCGACGGCGACGAGATGACCCGCATCATCTGGCAGTTCATCAAGGACAAGCTGATCCTGCCGTACCTCGACATCGACCTGAAGTACTACGACCTCAGCATCGAGAACCGGGACGCGACCGACGACAAGGTGACCGTCGAGTCGGCGCAGGCCATCCAGAAGTACGGCGTGGGCGTGAAGTGCGCGACCATCACCCCGGACGAGGCGCGCGTCGAGGAGTTCAAGCTCAAGAAGATGTGGAAGTCGCCGAACGGCACGATCCGCAACATCCTGGGCGGCACCGTCTTCCGCGAGCCGATCGTCTGCTCGAACGTTCCGCGCTACGTGCCGGGCTGGACCAAGCCGATCATCATCGGCCGCCACGCCTTCGGCGACCAGTACAAGGCGACCGACTTCAAGGTGCCGGGTGCGGGCAAGCTGACCATCAAGTGGACCCCGACCGAGGGCGGCGAGGGCATCGAGCACGAGGTGTTCGACTTCCCCGGCGCCGGCGTGGCCATGGGCATGTACAACCTGGACGAGTCGATCGAGGGCTTCGCCCACTCCAGCTTCCTCTATGGCCTGGAGCGCAACTACTCGGTCTACCTGTCGACCAAGAACACGATCCTGAAGGCCTATGACGGCCGCTTCAAGGACATCTTCCAGGACGTGTTCGACCGCGAGTACAAGGACAAGTTCAAGGCCAAGGGCCTGACCTACGAGCACCGCCTGATCGACGACATGGTCGCCTCGGCGCTGAAGTGGGACGGCGGCTTCGTGTGGGCCTGCAAGAACTACGACGGCGACGTGGAGTCGGACGTGGTGGCGCAGGGCTTCGGCTCGCTTGGCCTGATGACCTCGGTGCTGATCACCCCGGACGGCAAGACCGTGGAGGCCGAGGCCGCGCACGGCACGGTGACCCGCCACTACCGCGAGCACCAGAAGGGCAAGGAGACGTCGACCAACCCGATCGCGTCGATCTACGCCTGGACGCAGGGCCTCGCCTACCGCGGCAAGTTCGACGAGACGCCGGACGTGGTCAAGTTCGCCCAGACGCTGGAGCGCGTGTGCGTCGAGACGGTCGAGTCCGGCCACATGACCAAGGACCTCGCCATCCTCATCGGTCCGGAGCAGCCCTGGCTGACCACCAAGCAGTTCCTCGACAAGCTGGACGAGAACCTGCAGAAGAAGATGGCTTCCTGGGCGTAACTACCGGGTGCGACATCGGGGCACCTCCCAACCGGAGGGCGTTCCGGGCAACGATGCCGGGGGAGCCGAAAGGCTCCCCCGTTTTCGTTCCAAGAACGCGTTCCCAGGGAGAACCATGCCCAACACCGCCTTCCGCGTCGCCGTCATCGGCGCCGGCGAAACCGGCACGCCGCTGCTGCGCCAGCTCCTCGCCGCCCCCTTCGTCACGCTGCTCGGCGTCGCCGACCTCGACAACGACGCGCCGGGCATGCGGATCGCCCGCCACCGCGACATCCCGACCACCACCGACTTCATGGAACTGGCCCGCCTGGGCGAGAGCGTCGACATCCTGATCGACGTGACCGGCGCGCCCAAGGTGCGCGAGGCGCTGCGCCAGCACATGCAGGACAGCGGCAACCACCACACGGTGATCATGCACGAGACCATCGCCCAGCTGATGCTGTCCCTGTCGAAGGGCGAGCTGGTGCGCTTCAAGCACGACACGTCGGATTATTGAAGGCGGACGGCCGAACGCGGCGCACAAAAAGGATGCGGCCCCCGAAGGGGCCGCTTCCTTTTAGTTTCGGGCCGGTCCACGGGGCGCCGCCGGCTGGCGCCCGGCGGACCGGAGCCCGGATGGCTCAGGCGGCGCCGACGCTGCGGTCTTCGTCGCGCTTGGAGGACTTGCTGTTGCTGGGCTGGTAGGCGATGGCCGCATGCTCCGCGCAGTAGGGGAGTCCGGTCAGCGCCGTCTTGCCGCAGAAGTGGAAATCCTGGTGCTTGGGGTCGCCGACCGGCCACTTGCACATGCGCTCGGTCAGGCTGAGGATCGTGGCGCCCCTGGTGGGCTTCTTCTTGATCGGCGAGGGACGCCCCGAGAGGCCAAGGCGGTGGGCCTTACCGATCACGGCGTTGCGGCTGATGTCACCGAGCGTGTCGGCAATCTCGCTGGCGCTGAGCCCCTGCGCCCAAAGGTCCTTAAGCTGTTGAACCCGCTCGTCCGTCCAACTCATCCCTGTCTCCACTGCTCCGGTCTCCCGTGCCTGGCTGGCGCTATGTCTTCCGGCGAATGCCGTTTTCCATAAGGGCGCAACATTTTGTGCCAACCGGGCGCAAACCTACCAGATGGGGGCGACCGGCGATAGAGGGCACGGGCAACATTTCTGTGCATAAGTCTGTGGGTCTTATGAGTTCAACGCGCCGTACACCTCCTCGGCTATACCCGATAGGCTGGCGCGATCGAGGTCGCCCGTTACAGCCCATGCTAAGCCGTTGTCCCGCCAATAGAAAGCGTGGACGCTGCCGTCCCGCGAAAAGCGGAAGGCTGTGTCCGCCGGGTCACTCGAAGGCCGGACATAGAGGGTGATGCGGCGACCGGTCGCATCCTGGTACATCAGCTGCGCGGCCGGTCCGCCGCCATCGGCGAGCAGGCGCCCGCCCACCAGTTCGTAGCCCCGGGCACTGAGCCGCGGCGCCTTCAGCGGCTTGCCGAGGCGCTTGCCGAGCCAGGCGACGAGGTGCTCCTCCTGGTCGGCCCCCACCTCCACGGGGTGGCGCACCTCGGCCACGAAGACGCGGTGCGCGGTGACCGCGTCGGCGACGAAGGCGCGGGTCGTGGCCGGCCCCGGCTCCGCCCAGCCGCGCGCCAGCCAGCCGGCCGCCCCGCCGGCCACGAACAGCAGCAGCGAGGCGGCCATCGCCAGCGCCATCCACGGACGCCCCCTGCCCCACCCCGCCCGACGCCGGCCGAACGGCGGCTTCAGCGCGTCCGGCACCGGGCGGTCGATCAGCGGCCCGAACGCCGTCATCATCAGCGTGCGCTGCTCGCGGTAGGCGGCCACGCGCCGGGCCGCGTCGGGGTTGGCCTGCAGGTGGCGCTCCACGGCCGGGCGGCGCTCCTCGGGCAGTTCGCCGTCGAGCCAGGCGTGCAGGTCGGCGTCGGTCACCGGCTCCTCCTTCCGGTCGGTCATTTGATTCTCCTCAGCGCCTGCTCCTCGCCACCTTCCATCAGCACGCGCAGCCGTTCCCGCGCGCGGGCGAGGCGGGACATGACCGTGCCGATGGGCACCTCCAGCACCTCCGCCACCTCGCGGTAGGACAGCCCCTCCAGCCCGGTCAGCAGCAGGATCCTGCGGTGCTCCTCCGACAGCTGTTCGAAGGCGCGCACGAAGTCGCGCACGGCGCCGCGGTCGGCCGGCGGGGCGGACAGCGCCACGTCGTCGGCGAAGTCGGCGACGTCCACCTCCGGCCCGCGGCGGCGGCGCCAGCGCAGGCCGCTGACGTGCAGGTTGTGCAGGATGGACAGCAGCCAGCCGCCCAGCCGGCTGGGGTCGCGCAGGCTGTGGCGGTTGGCCAGCGCCTTCTCCATGCAGTCCTGCACGAGGTCGTCGGCCTCCGCCATGTTGCCGACCAGGGCGGCGGCGTAGCGGCGCAGGCGGGGCACATGCGCGGCCAGCGCGCGGTCGTCGATCTCCTCGCCCGGCATGGTCTCGTCCGGTTGCATTGACGGTCGCTCCCAAGGACGCCCGAACGATGCAATCTATTCCGGAACGGTCACGGTCAAGATGGCTGGATCACGCTGATGGGGGTCAAGCCGCCGAGAAGCCGGACTTGCCGTCGAAATTGCAGAGGTTCTCGGTCTGGATGAAGTCCAGCCCGGCGGCGGCGAACCGCGACAGCAGGCCGACGATGTCGGCGTGCGTCACCGTGCCGTTGCGCGCCATGAAGCGGCAGCGCCAGTGGTCGGTGCAGAAGATGTCGGCGTGCCCGTCCGGCCAGACCTTCTGGCTGCGGTTGGAGATGCTGGCCAGTTCGAACGCGTCGCCGGCCAGCGGCAGCGCCAGCGCCGCCAGATCGTCCGGCCCGCCGGCCGACCAGTGCAGGAAGACGTCCACCCCCACCAGGTCCTTCGCCGCCACCAGCCGGGGGGAGATGCGGATGCCGGTGTCCAGCGCCGGCCGGTCGCTGGCGTAGCCGACGACGGGCAACGTCTGCGGCACCTGCCCCAGCCGCTCCATGACCGCTTCGGCGAACTGCCGGGTGCCGACGCGGTAACGGCTGACGCCGCGCGAGAAGACGTCGGCGGTGTGCACGCCGTCCTCGATGGTCTTGAGCCAGGCGTTGTGCAGCTTGGCCGCCGGCTCGCCCTGGCCGATGTGGACCAGCATCATGATGGCCGCCATCAGCAGGCCCGACGGGTTGGCGATGCCCTGCCCGGCGATCATCGGGGCGGAGCCGTGCAGCGCCTCGAACATGGCGCACTGCGAGCCGATGTTGGCCGACCCGGCCAGCCCGACCGAGCCGGTGATCTGCGCGGCGATGTCGGAGATGATGTCGCCGTAGAGGTTCAGCGTGACGATGACGTCGAAGCGTTCCGGCTGGTCGGCGAGGCGCGCGGCGCCGATGTCGACGATCAGGTGGTCGGCCTTGATCTCCGGGTACTCGGCGGCGATTTCCTGGAAGATGCGCAGGAACAGGCCGTCCGTCAGCTTCATGATGTTGTCTTTGACGAACGCCGTCACCTTGCGCCGGTGGTTGGCGCGGGCGTGTTCGAAGGCGTAGCGGATGATGCGCTCCGACCCCGGCCGGGAGATCAGCTTCACCGACTGGATGACGTCGTCCGTCTGCCGGTGCTCGATGCCGGCGTACAGGTCCTCCTCGTTCTCGCGGACGATGACCACGTCGGTGCGCGGATGGCGCGTACGCACGTACGGGTGGAAGGACATGCAGGGCCGTACGTTGGCGTACAGCCCCAGCCGCGCGCGCGCCGCGACGTTCAGCGACTTGGCGCCGGGGATCTGGGGGGTTGTGATCGGCCCCTTGAGGAAGACGCGCGTCTTGCGGATGGAGTCCCACCCGGCGGGGTCGAGCCCGGTGAGCACGCCGCGCTTGTAGAGCGCCTCCCCCGCCTGCACCTCCTCGACCTCCAGCTTGGCGCCGGCCACCGCGAGCATCATCAGGACGGCGTCCATGACCTCGGGACCGATGCCGTCGCCGCAGGCGATGGTGATGGGGGTGGGTACGCCGTTGGGCATAGGGGCCGACTCCTTGATGCGCGGCGGACCCTACCGGGGAAAGGGTTAAGGATTCAAGGAGCGGAGGCGAATCGCCGCGGGCGTCGCGTCATTGCGGGCTTTGCGTCATTGCGGGCGCAGCAGGTCGACGAAGCGCATGTGGCGCTCGGTCTGGTCCATCCGGTGCAGCGTGATCGTCGTGTCCACCCACACCTGCCCGCCAAGCGCCCGCCAGCGGCGGCACAGACCGGAGGTCACGTTCAGCCCGTCGTCATCCCAGCCGAAGAAGGTCCAGCCGGGCTGTCCGGTGGCGCGGTCGACGATCCGCGCCACCGGGCGCGCCTCGCACAGCGCGGTGAAGACGGAACGGTTTACGCGCAGGAGCGACGCCCCGA
This sequence comes from Azospirillum sp., assembly GCF_035627195.1. Taxonomy (GTDB): domain Bacteria; phylum Pseudomonadota; class Alphaproteobacteria; order Azospirillales; family Azospirillaceae; genus Azospirillum. The sequence continues at coordinate 4,289 of NZ_DASPMG010000042.1, read as the reverse complement.
CCTCCGCCACCTCCACGCTGCCCGCTGCGGTGCCGATGAAGCTGCCGTGGTGTTCCGGAACCGGCGCAACCCCCCATCCCGCCGGATCGCTGTCGTCCGACAGGTCGGGCCGGCGCGCCGCGGCGCCGATCAGCGGCGACGGCGAGGCCAGCAGCCGGACGAGGTCCCAGGGCTTCCAGACGAGGGCGGCGTCGATGAGCACCAGATCGCTCCAGTCGGAGGCGAGGAACCCGGTGGCGATGCGGTTGCACGCCTGATGGACGGGCAGCTGATCCACGTGCATCCAGCCATGGCGGATGCCCAGCTCGCCCAGCAGCGCCACCGTCGCCATCGCGGCCGCGGCCTGCCGATGGCCGATCCGGTCGGCGTCCGGGAAGCCGAGCAGCACCGAACGCGACCGGGCGCGGTCGAGGGACAGGCCCTGCGCGGCCCACTGGGCCTGCCGGACGCGGCGCCGGTCGCCGGGCCATTCCTCGGCCAGCCAGCGGCGGAAGCGCGCACCGTCGCGCGCGTGCATGGTGTTCGAGTTGACGATGACGTGCGTGGCGTCCATGGCCTGCCCGGTGTTGACCGGGTGGTGGTGCGGGGTGTGCACGTCCATCAGCGTGCGCCACACGCCCAACTCGCGCCCGATGGTCTCCCACACGTCGTCCAGGAAGAGGTGGTGGAACCCCTCCGGCGCCCAGTAGCCGAGTGCCCGCATCAGCTCACCGCCGATCACCGTGGCACCGTGCATGCGCCCCACCATGACGTCGGCGCGGGCCTGCCAGCCGTCGTTGGCGCTGGCGATGCCCCAGCCGCCGGCCGCCGACACCAGCGCCTGCTCGAAACCCGCGGTGCCGATGCCGTTGTCGTCGGCGATGTTGCCGTACCACGGCCTGTCGGGGAACCGGCGGAAGGCCTGGCGGAACACCTCGCTCGATCCGGTCGTCCCCGCGGGCACGAGCATGAGCGTCCAGCCGGGCGGCAGCGGCAACCGTTCATAGGCCGGCCGCTCCGGATCGTCGGCGTTGACGCCGAGGACGCCGCCCGCCTCCATCCCTTGCGCGGCCATCATCTGGAGGAGGATTCGGCAGGCGTCGGGACGCCCGCGCGAGGGTAGGACCCACATGCGCCGTTTGCCTTGCTTCTGTGTCGGTGGTTTCCGGTCGCCGGCGATGCCTTACCGGCTCAATTCCCGCATCGCCGCGTCCAGACCTTCGATGGTCAGCGGGAACATGCGGTTGTCCATCAGGCGCTGCAGCATGCGGGTGCTCTCGGTGTAGGACCAGTACTGCTGCGGGGTCGGGTTCAGCCACACGGCGCGGCTGTAGACCGACAGCATGCGCTGCAGCCACACCTGCCCGGCCTCCTCGTTCCAGTGCTCGACGCTGCCGCCGGGGTAGCTGATCTCGTAGGGGCTCATGGCGGCGTCGCCGACGAAGATCAGCTTGTAGTCGGCCGGGTAGGTGTGCAGCACGTCCCAGGTCGGGATGCGTTCGGCGTGGCGGCGCTTGTTGTCCTTCCACACGCTCTCGTAGACGCAGTTGTGGAAGTAGTAGTGTTCGAGGTGCTTGAACTCCGTCCGCACGGCGGAGAACAGCTCCTCGCACAGGCGGACGTGGTCGTCCATCGAGCCGCCGATGTCGAGGAACAGCAGCACCTTCACCGCATTGTGCCGCTCCGGCACCATCTTCAGGTCCAGCCAGCCGGCGTTGGCGGCGGTGGAGCGGATGGTGTCGGGCAGGTCCAGCTGGTCGGCAGCACCCTGGCGGGCGAACTTGCGCAGGCGGCGCAGCGCCACCTTGATGTTGCGCGTGCCCAGCTCGACGCTGTCGTCCAGGTTCTTGAACTCACGCTTGTCCCACACCTTCACGACGCGGCGGTGGCGCGATTCGTGCTGGCCGATGCCCACGCCCTCCGGGTTGTAGCCGTAGGCGCCGAAGGGCGAGGTGCCGGCCGTGCCGATCCATTTGGAGCCGCCCTGGTGGCGCCCCTTCTGCTCGGCCAGCCGCTGGGCCAGCGTCTCCATCAGCTTGTCCCAGCCGCCCAGCGCCTGGACCTGCGCCTTCTCTTCCTCGGTCAGGAAGCGTTCGGCCAGCTTGCGCAGCCATTCCTCCGGCAGGTCGACCACGGCGACCTCGTCGCCGGCCGCGGCGGCCTCGCCGATGCCCTTGAAGATGGTGCCGAAGACGCGGTCGAAGCGGTCGAGGTTGCGTTCGTCCTTCACCAGGCAGGAGCGGCTGAGGTAATAGAAATCCTCGACGCGGTACTCGGCCAGCCCGCGCTTCATGGCCTCCATCAGCGTCAGGTATTCCTTCAGCGACACCGGCACGCCGGCCTTGCGCAACTCGAAGAAGAAGGTCGTGAACATGGCGTTCTCCCAGCGGGGAAGGCATTATAGCGGCCCATGGGAAAACACGCCATGAACGCACTCATCCAATTCGCCCGCGCGCTGGATTTCGCCGCGCACAAGCACACCGACCAGCGCCGCAAGGGCGTGCGGGCCGAGCCCTACGTCAACCATCTGGCCGAGGTGGCGCGGCTGGTGGCCGAGGCCACCGACGGCAAGGAGCCCGACGCCGTGCTGGCCGCCCTGCTGCACGACACGCTGGAGGACACCGACGCCACCCGCGAGGAGCTGGAGCGCGAGTTCGGCGCGGAGATCGCCGGCATCGTCGCCGAAGTGACCGACGACAAGCGCCTGACCAAGGCCGAGCGCAAGCAGCGCCAGGTCGAGCACGCCCCACACGCCTCGCACAAGGCCAAGCTGGTGAAGCTGGCCGACAAGATCAGCAACCTGCGCTCCATGCAGGTCAGCCCCCCGGCCGACTGGCGGCAGGCCCGCAAGGTCGAGTACTTCGAGTGGGCGGCGGCGGTGGTGGAGGGGCTGCGCGGCACCAACGCCGCGCTGGAGGCGCAGTTCGACGAGGCCTACCGCATCGGGCTGGCGCAGATCCGCGGGGACGGGAAGTAGGCGGCGGGAAAGAGTCGGCCCGACTGCACGAAGGAGGCGCGGCGCGATGCCGCACGGGGTGCATTGACGTGCCGCAATGTGACTCCATCACAGACGGCTTATAAAGGAGGGGCTTAGGAAACACTGGCGATCGAGCCGATCGGCACGAGGATGCCATGTCCATGACCACCTTCTCCGGCCCCGCGCCGGCCCCCAAAGCCCCGCCCCCGCAGGCCCCCCCTCACGAGGACGAGCCCAGGCGGCACCTGTTCGTCAACCGCTCCAAGGTCTATCCGGCCGACGTGCGCGGCACGTACCGACGATTGAAGTGGGCGGCGCTGGTGGCACTGCTCGCCATCTACTACGTCACGCCGTGGCTGCGCTGGGACCGCGGGCCGGGCATCCCGGACCAGGCGGTGCTGGTCGACATGGCCGGGCGGCGCGCGTATTTCCTGTGGATCGAGATCTGGCCGCAGGAGGTGTACTACCTCACCGGCATCCTGATCCTGGCGGCCATCGGCCTGTTCGCCGCCACCACGCTGTTCGGCCGCATCTGGTGCGGCTACGCCTGCCCGCAGACGGTGTGGACCGACCTGTTCATGTGGGTCGAGCGCAAGATCGAAGGCCCGCGCACCGAACGCATCCGCCTGGACAAGGCGCCGCCGTCGGCGTCGAAGTTCGTGAAGAAGGCGGCCAAGCACGGCGCCTGGACGCTGATCGCGCTGGTCACCGGCGGTGCGTGGATCTTCTATTTCAACGACGCGCCGACCCTGTTGCGGGACATCGCCAGCGGGCAGGTGTCGAACACGGTGCTGCTGTTCACCGGCATCTTCACCTTCACCACCTATTTCTTCGCCGGCTGGGCGCGCGAGCAGATCTGCATCTACGTCTGCCCGTGGCGCAGCTTCCAGGCGGCGATGGTGGACGAGGACACCTACATCGTCACCTACCAGGACTGGCGCGGCGAGAACCGCCACCCGGTGCGCAAGTCGCAGAGCTGGGAGGAGCGGCAGGCCCAGGGCTATGGCGACTGCGTCGACTGCAAGCTGTGCGTCCACGTCTGCCCGACCGGCACCGACATCCGCAAGGGGCAGCAGATCTCCTGCATCGGCTGCGGGTTGTGCGTGGACGCCTGCAACGAGGTGATGGCGCAGCTGGGCCGGCCCGGCAACCTCGTCCTGTTCGACACGCAGTCGAACCAGGTGGCCAAGGTGCAGGGGACGTCGGCACGGGTGAAGTTCATCCGCCCACGCACCATCATCTACGGCCTGATCATGCTGACGGTGGCCGGCGCCATGATGGCCGGGCTGGTGCTGCGCCCGAACGTGGACGTCAACGTGCTGCGCGACCGGGC
>NZ_DASPMG010000041.1:0-13693 GCF_035627195.1 Azospirillum sp. | reverse complement strand
CGCGCGCTACGCCGCCGTCCGGGGGTGAAAAGCGTAGGCGTGCATGCCGATGCTGCCGTGTTCGAAGCCGGCGTGCAGCCGCTCCGTCCGGAACCCCTCGCCAGCCGCACCCACGGCAACCGGCAGCGGCAGGAAGTGCTCGTCCGTCGGGTGGGCGAGGCGGGCCTCGGCGCTCGCCGTCTTCCAGCCGGCGATGGCGTCCGCGTCGCCGGCCTCCAGCGCTTCGTCGAGCCAGCCGGCGAAGCCGTGCGCCCAGGGCGCCGCCACCTCGGATCCCATGCGGAAGTCGCGCAGGTTATGCACCGCGCCGCCGCTGGCCAGCACCAGCACGCCGTCCCGCGCCAGCGGCGCCAGCGCGCGGCCCAGCGCCAAATGGTCGGCCGCACTGGGCCGCGGCTGCACCGAAAGCTGGGCCACGGGAATGTCGGCCTCCGGGTACATCAGCATCAGCGGGACCCACGCGCCGTGGTCCAGCCCCTGGCCGGGATCGATCGCGCAGCCCGGCACCAGCTCCGCAACGCGCGCCGCCAGTTCCGGCGCGCCGGGGGCAGGGTAGTGCAGGCGGTAGAGGTCGTCGGGGAAGCCGTAGAAGTCGTGCACCGTCGCCGGCCGTTCGGCGCCGCTCACGGCCGGGCCGTTCGTCATCCAGTGCGCCGACACCGCCAGCACCGCGCGCGGCCGGCCGATGCGCTTCCCCAGCCCGGCCAGGAAGTCGCGCCCGGCGGACCGCTCCAGGATCAGCGTCGGCGCGCCGTGCGAGACGAAGAGGGTGGGGAAGGGCGTGGTGGACATGGCGGAGCTCCCGAAAAAGGCACCCCATGTATGTCGCAAAGAAAAACCCCGGCGCCAAGGCCGGGGTTCTTCAAGAGACTGTTGCCGATCCGGGAACGATCAAGGCATCCGCAGCTCAGTGCAGGTGCTTGGGCAGTTCCTGGATCGACTGGTCGATCAGCTTGTCCGCCTGGGCCGGCTGGATCCCCGTGGTGAGGATGCGGCGGCTGGCGGCGATGGCGATGTCGACCGTCAGGTTGCGAACCTCCGCCAGGGCGGCGGCCTCGGCCTGGGCGATGCGATCCACGGCCTGGGTCTCGCGGCGCTTGACGGCGGCCTCGAGGTCGCGGGTCGACTGGGCGCGGATGCGCTCGGCCTCCTCGCGGGCGTGGGCGACGATGGACTCGGCTTCCTTCAGGGCGTCGCCCTGGCGGCGCTTGTAGGCTTCGAGCGTCGCCTTGGCGTCCTGGTGGAGGCGGCGGGCCTCGTCCAGTTCGGCGCGGATCTTCTCGGCGCGGGCGTCGAGAAGCCCGCCGATCGCCGCGCTGGCCTTCTTCCAGACGAGCGCCATGAAGATGACGAACGCGATGGCAACCCAGAATTCAGGCGCTTGCAGCATCACCGGCGCTCCTCGATGATGGCGGCCACCGCGGCTTCGGCCTGGGCGGCGTCGATGTCGATGCCGGCCAGCTTGGCGGCGACGTCGCGGGCGATGTCGGCCGCGGCGTCACGGACGTTGGCGACGGCCTCGTCCTTGGCGGACTGGATGCGCGCCTCCGCCGCGCGCAGGCGCTCGGCGATGTCGGCACCGACCTGCGACTGGCGGGCCTGGTTGGCGGCCTCGATCTGGGCCACCGCCTGGGCGATCACCGCCTGCGCCTGGGCGCGGGCGTCGGCCAGGGCGGTTTCCACCTGGGCCATCGCGGCCTCGGCTTCCTCCTTGAGGGCGGCAGCCTTGTTCAGGTCATCGGAGATGGTCTTCTGACGGGCCTCCAGCACCTCGGCCACGACCGGCAGCGCCTTCTTGGAAAGCAGCCAGTACAGGACGATGAACGACAGCGCCAGCCAGAAGATCTGGGTCGGGAAGGTAGCGGGATTCAGCTGCGGCAGGCCGCCGGCGTGCTCAGCACCGTGCTCCGCGGTCGCGGCGAGAACGGCACCGGCGGTCGCGGTGAGCGTGACGAGCGCGCCGCCCGCAACGCCCGACCAGCGGGCCAGCCGTCCCTTCAGCAGGTTCGGCATAGATCGGTCCCCCAAGGCAAAGGTGCGGCGCCGCAACCCGTTATGGGCTCGGCGCCGCGTCAGAGCGAGTGTCGCTGTGAAGCGAGCGTCGCGCGCCTTAGGCGAACAGGATCAGGAACGCGATCAGCAGGGCGAACAGCGCGACGGCTTCCGTCAGCGCGAAGCCCAGAATGCCGATCGGGAACACCTTCGGCTGCACGGCCGGGTTGCGGGCGATCGAGCCGATCAGGGTCGAGAAGATGTTGCCGATGCCCATGCCGACGCCGGCGAGGGCGATGACGGCCAGACCGGCGCCGACGAACTTAGCGGCTTCAGCTTCCATGATACTCAGTCCTCTATCTAAGGGTGAACTTTAGGGATGGTGGTGAAGGGTCCGTCCGGGGCGTCCCGGAGCCGCTTAGTGCAGCTCCAGGGCGTCGCGGATGTACAGGCAGGTCAGGATCGTGAAGACGTAGGCTTGCAGGAACGCGACCAGGAATTCGAAGCCGGTGAGCGCGATGTTGATCGCCACCGGGACCAGGCCGGCCAGGAAGCCGATGCTGCCCAGGCCGCCGATCATCAGCACGGTGAACCCGGCGAACACCTTCAGCATGGTGTGGCCCGCCATCATGTTGGCGAACAGTCGGATCGACAGGCTGACCGGGCGCATCAGATACGAGATCACCTCGATCGGGATCAGGATCGGCGCCAGCGCGATCGGCGCGCCGTGCGGCATGAAGAAGCTGAAGAAGTGCATGCCGTGCTTCATCAGCGCCAGCACGGTCACGAACACGAACACCGTCGCCGCCAGCGTGAAGGTCACGATGATGTGGCTGGTGAAGGTGAAGGTGTACGGGATCATGCCCAGCATGTTGCCGAACAGCACGAACATGAAGATCGAGAAGACGAACGGGAAGTACGGCTTCGCGTCATGGCCGGCGTTGTCGCGCACCATGTTGGCGACGAACTCGTAGAACATCTCGGCCAGCGACTGCAGGCGGCCGGGCACCAGGGCGCGGCTGGCCATGCCGTGCTTCATCACGCCGTAGATCAGCGCCACGGCGATGACCATGAAGAGCGCCGAGTTCGAGAACGACACGTCGTACCCGGCGATCACGAGTTGGACGTAGGGATTGATCTGGAACTGGTGCAGCGGATCCAAGGTCGTCCTCGCTCAATGTCCGTCGCCGTCGGGGCGGCCGTTGTCTTCTTCCCGGCCGTAGCCGGTGGCGTAGCCGAGCCCGGTGAAGGCCCGGTAGACGTTCAGAATGCCGGCCGCGGCGCCCAAAAAAAACATAACCACAAGGCCCCACGGCGCGGTACCAAGCCAGCGGTCGAGCAGATACCCGCCGCCGACGCCGACGATCATGGCGGCCACGAGTTCGACGCCGATGCGCCAGGCGACCCCGATGGGGCCCTGCGGGGCACCGGCGAACCGGCTGGGCCCGGCCTTTTCGGCCTGGGCGTCCCGCGCCTTGCGCAACCGTGCTTCGAGCTCATCCAAGGAGTGGGGGGGCTTCCCGTCGCTCATGTCGCTTCGTGATCCCCCGTTGGCTGGCCGCCACGCGAAAGCGGCGAGACCATACGGACAGGGCACTACCCTGTCAAGAAGCAAAACCTCTGCGGCAAGTGCTTGATAACACTGCCCTTCCACGCCCCGAAACCACGGGTGCTGCGCTGCAACACATTGTTACGCCTAGGGTATTGGGGCCAGCTCAGCCGGCCAGCCGCTTCTTCAGGTCCTCGGCGAGGCGGTCGGGCGTGGTGCCGGCGGGGTAGACGGTGACGAAATTCCCCTGCGGCCCCATCAGGTACAGGAAGCTGGAATGGTCCATCAGATAATCGGGGCTGTCGCCGCTGCCCGGCGCCTTGGCGTAGTAGACGCGGTAGGCCTTGGCGGCGGCGCGCACCTGTTCCGGCGTACCGGTCAGGCCGGTCAGGCGCGGGTGGAACAGCTTCACGTACTCGGCGAGGTGCGCCACGGTGTCGCGCTGCGGGTCGACGGAGATGAAGACCGGCTGCACCTTGTCGGCCAGCGGCCCGATCCGGTCGAGTCCCACCGTCATGGTCGACAGCTCGGTCGGGCAGACGTCCGGGCAGAACGTGTAGCCGAAATAGACCAGCATGTGCCGGCCGCGAAAGTCGGCGTCGGTCACCGCCTTTCCGGTGTGGTCGGTCAGCTGGAACGGGCCGCCGACGGACGCCGTGCCGGAGGTGGCAACGGTCTCGGCGTTCTTCACCTGCCACCAGGCGATGCCGGCGGCGATGGCGAGGCCCGCCAGGGAGGCGAGCGCGATGCGGACGATGCGGGCTTTCATGAGCGCACAATGAAGGCGCTCCCGCGGCCAAGGTCAAGGGGGTGGGCGCGCAGCACCGCTTGACCTGGGCGTGCCAATCGCCACACTCGCTCGCAAAGCTTATGCAGGGAGCGGGGAATGGAGACGTCGACGCAGGGCCGCTGGCAGTTCTGGATCGATCGCGGCGGCACCTTCACCGACATCGTGGCGCGCCGCCCCGACGGCTCGGTGGTCACGCACAAGCTGCTGTCCGAGAACCCCGAGCACTACCGCGACGCCGCCATCCAGGGCATGCGCGACCTCCTGGGCCTGACGCACGGCGAGCGCATCCCCGGCCGGCTGGTCGAGGCGGTGAAGATGGGCACCACCGTCGCCACCAACGCGCTGCTGGAGCGCAAGGGCGAGAAGACGCTGCTGCTGATCACCGAAGGCTTCGCCGACCAGCTGCGCATCGGCTATCAGGCGCGCCCGCACATCTTCGCCCGCCGCATCGTCCTGCCCGAACTGCTGTACGACCGCGTGATCGAGGTGCCGGAGCGGCTGCGCGCCGACGGCACGGTGCTCAAGCCCGTCGACCTGCGCACCGTGCGGCTGCAGCTGGAAACCGCCCGCTCGCACGGCTTCCGCGCCTGCGCCATCGTGCTCATGCACGGCTACCGCCACCCGGACCATGAGAAGCAGGTGGCCTCGCTCGCCCGCTCGCTGGGGTTCGATCAGGTGTCGGTCAGCCACGAGGTCAGCCCGCTGATGAAGATCGTCGGGCGCGGCGACACCACGGTGGTGGACGCCTACCTGTCGCCGATCCTCCACCGCTACGTCCAGCAGGTGGCGGGGGAGCTGGACGGCGTGCGGCTGATGTTCATGCAGTCCAACGGCGGCCTCACCGACGCCCGCTTCTTCCACGGCAAGGACGCCATCCTGTCCGGCCCGGCCGGCGGTGTGGTGGGGGCGGTGCGCACCGCGCGCATGGCCGGCTTCGACCGCGTCATCGGCTTCGACATGGGCGGCACCAGCACCGACGTCTCGCACTACGCCGGGGAGTACGAGCGGGCGTTCGAGACCATGGTGGCCGGCGTGCGCATGCGCGCCCCCATGATGCACATCCACACGGTGGCGGCCGGCGGCGGCTCCGTCTGCACGTTCGACGGCACGCGCTTCCGCGTCGGGCCGGAGAGTGCGGGGGCTAACCCCGGCCCGGCCTGCTACCGGCGCGGCGGGCCGCTCACCGTGACCGACTGCAACGTCATGGTCGGCAAGGTGAACCCCGACTTCTTCCCACGCGTCTTCGGCCCGCAGGGGAACGAGCCGCTGGACGCCGCCGTGGTGCGCGAGAAATTCACCGCACTCGCGGCCGAGATCAAGGCGAAGACCGGCCGCGACCTGTCGCCGCACGACGTGGCCGAGGGCTTCCTGAAGATCGCCGTGGAGAACATGGCGAACGCCATCAAGAAGATTTCGGTCCAGCGCGGCTACGACGTCACCCGCTACACGCTGAACTGCTTCGGCGGGGCGGGCGGGCAGCACGCCTGCCTGGTCGCCGACGCGCTGGGCATGACCAAGGTGTTCGTCCACCCGCACGCCGGCGTCCTGTCCGCCTACGGCATCGGCCTCGCCGACACGGTGGCGATCCGCGAGCGCGCGGTGGAGGCGCGGCTCGACGAGTCGATCATGCCGGCGCTGGCCAAGGCGCTCGACGCGCTGGCCGAGGAGGGGCGGGCGGAGCTGCTGCGCCAGGGCGTGGAGCCCGCGCGCATTGCCGTGCTGCGCAAGGCGCATCTGAAGGTGGAGGGGTCGGACACCCCGCTGGTCGTCGACTTCGCCGCGCGCGATTCCATGGCCGCGGCGTTCGAGGCGGCGCACCGCCAGCGCTATGGCTTCATGATGGCCGGCAAGCCGCTGGTGGTGGAGGCGGTGTCGGTGGAGGCCGTCGGCCACACCGACGCGGCGGACGATCCCGACGCGCCGGGCCAGACCACCAGCGCGCTGCCGCGCCGCCTCGCCACCGTCGCCGTGCACACCGGCGGCAAGGCGCACCAGGCGCCGGTCTACGACCGCGACCAGCTGGTGCCCGGCAACCGCATCATGGGCCCCGCCGTCATCAAGGAGAAGATCGCCACCACGGTGGTCGAGCCCGGCTGGATGGCCGAGGTGACGCGCAAGAACCACGTCGTGCTGACCCGGATCGAGGCGCGGCCGGCGCGCGTCGCCATCGGCACGGAGGCCGACCCGGTGATGCTGGAGGTGTTCAACAACCTCTTCATGTCGATCGCCGAGCAGATGGGCTTCACGCTGGAGAAGACCGCCTATTCGGTGAACATCAAGGAACGGCTGGATTTCTCCTGCGCGCTGTTCGACCGCGACGGCGGCCTCATCGCCAACGCGCCGCACATGCCCGTGCACCTGGGATCGATGGGCGAGAGCGTGCGCGCCATCATCGACCGCCGCCGGGGCACCATGAACCCCGGCGACGTCTTCGTCCTCAACGACCCCTACCACGGCGGCACGCACCTGCCGGACATCACCGTCGTCACCCCGGTGTTCGACGACAAGGGGGTGGAGGTTCTGTTCTACGTGGCCTCCCGCGGCCACCACGCCGACATCGGCGGCGCCACCCCCGGCTCCATGCCGCCGGACAGCACCACGATCGACCAGGAAGGCGTGCTGATCGACAATTTCCAGCTGGTCGAGGGCGGCCGCTTCCGCGAGGCGGAGGTGGTGGAGCTGCTGACCGCCGGCCCGCACCCCGTGCGCAACGTCCAGCAGAACCTGGGCGACCTGAAGGCGCAGATCGCCGCCAACGAGAAGGGTGCCCAAGAGCTGAAGCGCATGGTCGGCCAGTTCGGGCTGGACACCGTGCGCGCCTACATGACGCACGTCCAGGACAACGCCGAGGAGCAGGTCCGCCGCGTCATCGACGTGCTGACCGACGGCACCTTCGAACAGCCGCTGGACAACGGCGCGGTGATCCGCGTGAAGATCTCCATCGACAAGGCGAAGCGCTCGGCCCGCGTCGACTTCACCGGCACCAGCCCGCAGCTGGACAGCAACTTCAACGCCCCCTCGGCGGTGTGCCGGGCGGCGGTGCTCTACGTCTTCCGCACGCTGGTGGACGACGACATCCCGATGAACGAGGGCTGCCTGAAGCCCATCGAGATCCACATCCCCCAGGGCAGCATGCTGCGCCCCAACCCGCCCGCCGCCGTGGTGGCCGGCAACGTCGAGACGTCGCAGTGCATCACCGACGCGCTGTACGGCGCGCTCGGCGTCATGGCGGCGGCGCAGGGGACGATGAACAACTTCACCTTCGGCAACGAGCGCTACCAGTACTACGAGACGATCTGCGGCGGCTCCGGCGCCGGGCCGGGCTTCGACGGGACGAGTGCGGTGCACACGCACATGACCAACTCCCGCCTCACCGATCCGGAGGTGCTGGAGTGGCGCTTCCCGGTGCTGGTGGAGGAGTTCCGCATCCGCCGCGGCTCCGGCGGCACGGGCAAGTGGCGGGGCGGCGACGGCGCGGTGCGCCGCGTGCGCTTCCTGGAACCGATGACGGCGGCGATCCTCGCCAACCACCGCCGGGTGCCGCCCTTCGGCCTGAAGGGCGGGGCGCCGGGTCAGGTCGGCCGTACCATCGTGCACCGCGGCGACGGCTCGATCCAGGAGCTGGGGCCGACCGACAAGGCGGCCATGGACGCCGGCGACGTGTTCGTCATCGAAACGCCGGGCGGCGGCGGCTACGGCCGGGTCGGGGGCTGAGCGGCCCCGCCCGGCCCCCCGCCCGGCCAGCGGGCGCTAATGCGTGGCGCGGCGGTCGGCGACGGCCGCCGGGCTGGACATGGGCGCCGGCCGCATAGGGACCCGGCCGTCCACGGCGGCCGGCTTCGCGGCCTGGGTCCGGTAATGCTCGGCCACGAAGATGCGCAGCAGGGACGAGGTGCTGACCGCCTTGTCCCGGATGGGCGCATGCTCCCGCTCGACGGCGGCGATCAGCTGCGTGGTCCGCATGCCGCGCTCCCGCGCGATCCGGTCCAGGGCGTCCCAGTAGAAGCGTTCCAGCGACAGCGAGCTCCGGTTGCCGCCGAGTTGCACATTGCGCAGGACCCGCTCGAACGCATCCGGTTTCATGTTGGCCTCCAATCGCTCGCTTCGCATACTGGGATGCGCAGACTAAGGGGCCGTGATAATGTCCAACCCCAGAGTTTCCGGTGCGCGAAGACTTTCTACCCGGCCGGTTTCGGGTTTGGTATTGGCTTGATATGACAGCATTTTAGGCAAACGCATGGTAATGTCCTGGCCGTCGCTGCTGCGAACCGCACGCCGGATGGTGCGGCTGACGCAAGAGGATTTCGCCGCCGACCTGGGGCGCAGCCAGTCGACGGTGGCGCTGTGGGAGACGGGGCGGCGGCCCGTCCCGCCCGCCGTGCGGCGCCGCGTGCTGGACATCCTGGCCGGCTACTACCACCGTCAGCCGACCTACGGCACGCTGGTGGCGCGCGCGGCGGCGGCGCTGAACCCCGTGACGCTGTACCGGCAGGGGATGATCGTGCAGGCGGCCAACCCGGCGATGCTGGGCATCTGGCGCAAGCGCGGGCTGGACCTCGTCGGTGCCCCGATCATTCCGCTGTACCGGACCAATCTGCGGGCGTTCGAGGTGGCGGAAAGCCACATCCTGCCGATGCTGGACGGCACGTCCCAGGTGCTGTCCGTTTCCTTCTACGACCGGTCGCTGATGGATCCGCAGTTCGTGATCCGCCGTACGGCGACGGTGCATACCGTCGGCGAGGGACGTCTGGTGGCCTTGGCCGACTGTTTCATCCACGAGGCGCCCGGTACGGATCTGCCGGTCGCGGATCTGCGGATCGTCACCAGGGACGATGTCTCGGACGCCGCGGCCGATGGAACGCCGCTGGTTCCGGATGGCCGGGACTTGGCGACGGCATGGCCAGGGATGGGCGCATGACGATTTCCTGGCCGTCCCTGCTGCGCACCGCGCGCCGCCTGGTCCGGCTGACGCAAGAGGATTTCGCCGCCGACCTCGGGCGCAGCCAGTCGACGGTGGCGCTGTGGGAGACGGGACGGCGGCCCGTCCCGCCCGCCGTGCGGCGCCGGGTGCTGGACATCCTGGCCGGCTACTACCACCGGCAGCCGACGTACGAGACGCTGGTGGCGCAGGCGGCCGCCGCGCAGAACCCGGTGACGCTGTACCGGCAGGGCATGTTCGTCCAGGCGGCCAACCCCACGATCTCGGCCGCGTGGAAGGACCACCGGCTGGACATGATCGGCGCCTGCATCCTGCCCCTCTATCGGGCCGAGTTGCACGTGCTCGAAATGGCCAGCTCCTACTTCGCGGCAATGCTGGACGGCAGGTCGGAGGTGCTGTCGCTTTCCTTCAACGACCGGTCGGTGATGATGCCGCAATTCCTCGTCCGGCGCACGGTCACGGTGTACCCGCTCGGCGAAGGGCGGCTGCTGCGGCTTGACGACCGCTTCATCGGCGAAGCGCCGGGCACCGCCCTGCCGCCGGCCGACCTGCGGATCCTCACAGCCGACGATGTGTCGGACGCGTCTTCCGATCGGCCGGGGGCTGCAACGGCGAATTGAGTTGAATTGTATCCATCCCTCGCTCACCATACGTGACTATGCGTTTGGGGGTATACCGCAGCATGCGAGCGGGGGAACGGCGGCCGGTGCGCTGGACGATCAAGGGGGCTGTGGTTCTGGCCGGCCTCGCGCTGGGCGCCTGCTCCTACAGCTACACGGACGAGGCGGGCAACCGCCGGATCATCGGCATCGTCGACATGACCGTGGCTCCGGCGCCCGCCGGTTCGCCGGTCGCCGGATCGGTGGTGGACGTCACCACCCTCGGCGTGGCCGTCGCGCGCAACGGGCAGGGCGGGCACCTCTCCATCGGCTACACGCGCGACACCGTGGCGGTGCTGAACGACGACGCGTTGGTGGCCGGCAATCCATTGGCGGCAAGGACATTGACGGTGCGGCCGGGGGACGGCGCACCGGTCGACACGAAGGGGGATGCGGGGGAATGAAGCTCAGGGGAGTTCTGATCGGGGCCGGCGCGCTGGCCGCCGCGCTGATGGGGGCCGGCTGTTCGTCGCCGGACCGGGCGGTGTTCGTCACCTCCACCAACATCGGCATCAACGCCGACGCCACCTCGCGCGTCGTCAACCTGGGCTACGACCGCACGGAAGGCTTCGTCGGCCCGGATTACGTGGACACCGGCGCCGCCCCGCCCGCGGTCGGCTACATCGAATCGAACCTCGAGGTGTTCGCGCCGAAGATCAAGCAGGTCTACGCCACCGGCAAGGCGGCCGACATCGTCACCCGCGCCGACGCCTCCAGCGTCGTGGTGCAGCCGGACGACTACACCGGCGAGCGCCGGATCATGGCCTTCGGCACCTCCAGCAACGTCGGCCTGAAGCTCGGCTTCGCCACCTCCACCGGCGTGCCGGACAGCATCAGCTTCGGCTACAAGCGCAACGAGGCGTCGGTCATCCCCTTCCGCCCCGGCGATCCCACCACCGGCCAGCCGGACCAGTACGCCTCCGTCCTGGCGTCGGTCGACATGGACCAGTCCGCGACCACGCTGCCCGCGTCGAAGCTGCGCATGACGCAGTTCGTCGCCACCGGCGTGGCCGCGCAGAACCTCGCCAAGAACGGCGCCATCCAGGGGATCTTCAAGAACAAGGCCAGCTCCGCCCTGTCGCTGGGCGAGCAGGACGCCCAGCAGACGCAGGCCGGCACCACCTCCTTCGCCGACTGCGTCAGCAGCGGCGGGCAGCTGAACGTGGCGCGTCTCAACTCCGTCCTCGACCAGGCGCTGTCGGCCAACGTGATCCAGCCGACCAACGTCGGGCTGCTGCGCCAGGCGCCCACCGCGGCGGAGCTGAAGAGCCGCCTGGGCGGGGCGCTGCAGAGCGAGGCGGCGTCGCTCGGCACCTACGTCAAGAACAACCCGACGCTGTGCAATTCGTGAGGAGAGGCGCCGATGTCCGGCAACGTCAGAGTTGAGAAGTGCCCGAGCGAGGACGCCGCGTCGCGCCGCAAGGCCGCCCTGGAGGCGGACGGCTTCACCGTGGCGATGGCCCCGGATTCCGCCTGCGTCGTGACCATCGACGTCAACGCCGACGGCACGCTGCCGGCCACCCCGGCGGTCTCGCTGGTGGAGGCCGCCTGGATCCTGATGGCGATTCGCGAGACCTGATCCCCTCCATCGGTCCGGCGCACGGTATCTTGCGTGGGGGGTGGGCGTTTCTGCCGCGTTGACGGTCGTTCGTTGCGTGGCCGATAGTCCGGCGATGAAGAACACGGACCCCGCCCTCGACGAAATCCTCGGCAACCTCCGCGTCCTGTTCGAGGCGGAGAAGGAGATCGCCGAGGAAACGCGCGCGCTGGAAGCCCGCATGGACCGTTCCCAGGCCGACCATGGCGACCTGAAGGCGCAGCTCGGCCGGCTGGAGGCGCTGCTGAGCGACGTGCTGGCCGGCCAGGGCGAGCTGCGCGCCCGCCTCGACGCGCTGGAGGCGCAGCGGCGCGACCTCGGCCGGCTGGAAGACCTGGTGCTGCGTCTCGTCGCCCGCCTGCCGCTGGCCGGCCTCGACGTCCGCCCGCCCACCGATCCGGTGAACTGACGCGCATCTCCCATGCTTGCCTTGCCCTTCGCCGACGCTTAGCTTGCTGGTACTACAAACCAGACAAAAAGCACCGGAGGGTTCGTCCATGTCCGCCGTTTCCGCCCCGCCCCGCGCCGCCGCGCCCGAAGAGGCCATTGCCGAGCTGCGCGCCCTGCTGGGCGACCGCCTGAGCACGTCGGGCGCCGTGCGCGAGCATCACGGCAAGGACGAATCCTACCACCCCGTCGTCCCCCCCGACGCCGTCGCCTTCGCCCTGTCGACCGAGGAGGTCAGCGCCATCGTCAAGGTGTGCGCCAAGCACAAGGTGCCGGTCATCCCCTTCGGCACCGGCACCTCGCTGGAGGGCGGCGTGGCGGCGCTGCACGGCGGCGTCACCATCGACGTGTCCGGCATGCGCGAGATCCTGCGCGTGTCGCCGGAGGACCTGGACGTGACCGTGCAGGCCGGCGTGACCCGCAAGCAGCTGAACGAGCACCTGCGCGACACCGGCCTGTTCTTTCCCATCGACCCCGGTGCGGATGCCTCGCTGGGCGGCATGACGGCGACGCGGGCCAGCGGCACCAACGCCGTGCGCTACGGCACCATGCGCGAGAACGTGCTGGGCCTCACCGTCGTGCTGGCCGACGGCCGCATCATCAAGACCGGCGGGCGGGCGCGCAAGTCGGCCGCCGGCTACGACCTGACGCGCCTCTTCGTCGGCTCCGAGGGCACGCTGGGCGTCATCACCGAGGTGACGCTGCGCCTCTACGGCATTCCGGAGGCCATGTCGGCCGCCGTCTGCCCGTTCGAGACGGTGCAGGGCGCCGTGGACACGGTGATCCAGACCATCCAGGCCGGCATCCCGGTGGCGCGCGTGGAGTTCCTGGACGACGTGCAGATGGACGCCATCAACCGCCATTCCAAGATGAACATGGCGGTGCGCCCGACCCTGTTCTTCGAGTTCCACGGCACCACCGCCGGCGTGAAGGAGCAGGCGGAGATGGTGGGCGCCATCGCCCGCGAGAACGGCGGCACCGATTTCGACTGGGCGACCCGTCCGGAGGACCGCAACAAGCTGTGGGCGGCCCGCCACGACGCCTACTACGCCGCACTGGCGCTGCGCCCCGGCTCCAAGGGCTGGCCGACCGACGTGTGCGTGCCGATCTCGCGCCTCGCCGACGCCATCATCGAGACCAAGGCGGACATCGCCGCCTCGCACCTGATCTCGCCCGTGGTCGGGCACGTGGGCGACGGCAACTTCCACCTCGTGTTCCTGGTCGACCCCGACAAGCCCGAGGACATGGCCGAGGCCCAGCGCCTGAACGACCGCCTTGTCGAGCGCGCGCTGGCGATGGGCGGCACCTGCACCGGCGAGCACGGCATCGGCTACGGCAAGATGGCCTTCCTGGAACAGGAAGCCGGCGACGCCCTGTTCGCCATGGCCGCCGTGAAGAAGGCCCTGGACCCCGACAACATCATGAACCCGGGGAAGGTGGTTCGGGTGTAAGCTTTTCTCTCTCCCCCGCCTCCGGCGGGGGCGTTGAGCCGGTGCCGCAGGCAACGAGCGCCGAAGGCGATCGTAGGCGAAACGCGGTCGCGAGACTTGCGAGCGACCGTGGAAGGGGCCCACGAAGTGGGAGGGCTATCGCATGTAAGCAAAGAGTTCGAAGAAGAATTCTTCGCTTATCATGGCCCTGAACATTTTCAGGCTCATTGACCGGTCCAACGGGTGCGCCCGCAAGATGTTCTGAGCCAAGCGCCGGATGACCGCAAGGT
>NZ_DASPMG010000040.1:0-37366 GCF_035627195.1 Azospirillum sp. | reverse complement strand
CAGACCGACCAGCAGCTCGGCAACCGGTTCGAGCCGATGGGCATCCCGCGCTGGGCGATGTCGAAGGACTACGCGCTGTTCATCGCCCGCTACGTGCAGCGCCTGGAGCTGAAGCAGGAGAGCAACTTCCGCTCCAAGGAGCTGGTCAGCCGCATCCACGGCATGTCGGAGGGCCTGACCGGCGAGACGTGCAAGCTGCTGGCGCTCGCCGCCGAGATGGCGGTGCACACCGGCCGGGAGACCATCGACATGGGGACGCTGGACCAAGTGCCCTGGGTGATGCCGAGCGAGCGCCGGAGGGCGGCGCGGTGACCTGCTTCGCGCGCTAGAAGGGACGGAGCATTCATTGTTCTTCCGTTGCCTTCTGCCGTTCAACTACTCTTTTTTGTGGCACTTCCCCTGCGCGGCATGCACTATCCGCGTGTGTCTATGTGAACTGTGATGCCAGCGATATCCTGTATGTATGTGTCTCGTAGGAGATCCTGATGACCACGACGCCGATCAAGGCCGGTCCGACGAAGCGGTTCTTCGTCTCGATGCTCACGAGAGACATCGAGTTGAAGGATGCTATTCTCGACCTAATCGATAACTCGATGGACGGCGTAATGCGTGTCCTCAAGGACAGCCCGCCAAAGGATCCAGAAAAGCCGTACGATGGATTTTGGGCGAGGATATCCTTTAGCAAGGATGGTTTTTCCATCCAAGATAACTGCGGGGGTATTCCTAGGCACATCGCAGTAAACAGTGCCTTTCGCTTAGGGCGCCCGGACGACGGGCGAGATGATGATCTTCAAACCATTGGTATGTATGGCATAGGAATGAAGCGTGCCATATTCAAGATGGGAACTAGCGCCAAGGTAACCTCCACTACGATTGAAGGTTCATATAGCGTCGAGATATCTCCTGAATGGATGGCCCAGGAGGATTTGTGGACTTTGGATCTTCAGGACGACGCTGGAGCGCTCGAGAGCTGCGGCACCAAAATTGAAGTGACTAGCTTGCATGAGTACATTGCGATCCAATTCGAGAGTGCTGATTCGAATTTTTTTAAGGATTTGCATGAGGACATATCGAGACTGTACACCTTAATCATTGGGAAGGGATTCTCTGTGGAGCTTAACGGAGCTCCTGTTAAGCCTAAGGATATTCGCTTGCTGGTGCCCCCGAACATGGACACTGCATCGATACACCCATATCTCTTTCGCGGCATCATACGCGACGTTGAGGTCGAAATTCTTGTCGGCTTCTACAGATCTCCTCCCGCTCTTGATAAACTTGTTGAGGACGAGGAGCAAGAGTTGGAGTTTCCTAAAACTGATAATGAGCAGGCTGGCTGGAATATCGTATGCAACGATCGTCTTGTGCTCCATGCCGACCGAACTGCTGTCACTGGATGGGGAATTCGAAATATCCCGAAATATCATACTCAGTTTAGCTCAATTGGCGGCACCGTCACGATGAGGAGCGCGCATTCCTTCAATCTCCCTCTCAAGACAACAAAACGAGGTATTAACACGTCATCTGAGGTTTATCTTGTCGTTCTAGATTATATGATCGAAGGGCTGCGAAAATTTATCGACTTTACCAATAAATGGAAGGGCCAGTCTGAGCTGAATGCGGATGTGTTTGCCAATGCTCAGCCCAAGATGCCATCGCTTTCTGCCCTTAGTGTGCCTGATGATAAATGGGTAAAGGTTCAAAAGGTAAGCCAATACGGCGAGGGTTTCAAGTATTCTCCTCCGCTAAAGCTACCCAAGGATCCCAACCCGCTTAAAAAGATTGTATTCTTGCGCAAGGAAGAGGATGTGAAGGCTGTTGCTGAATTTTTGTTTGATGATGCGGCCGTCAAGCCGAAAGAAGTTGGTGAGCGGTGCTTCGACATTCAGCTTGAGAAGGCGCGGAAGAAATGAGTGGCGGTGGTATTCCTTATCATTTGCGAGCAAACAAGCACGTCGACCGACAGCTGTTTTTCGAGTTCTTGGAGCGATATATATCAAAGTTGGACTTGGAGTCCTATGGATATGCTACTCTCGGAGGGCCGTTCCTCGTCGACTTGAAGGCCGCCCACGCAAGGCTCGGCATTACAGATCTCCTTTCTATCGAATATGATGATGCTGTGCTTTCTCGGCAAAAATTCAATAAGCCGATCTCCCTTATTAAATGTCTCAAAATGAGATCGGGCGACTTCATCACAGACTATTCCGATATAATTCTTGACTTCGAGGCTAAGAATTGGATCATTTGGCTTGACTACGCAGCGGCTGCGGAACGAGAGCAGCAGCTTTCCGAGGTGGCTGCGTTGATTGGGCGCCTCATGGCAGGAGATGTAGTTCGCATAACCGTAAACGCAGCGATTCATACTTTGGCTACTCGGGAGGCCTATGAGACCACAAGTGCCTTCCAGGAAGCAGCGTTTACTCGGTTGCAAAAGCAGCTTGGCAGGTTCTTTCCGGTTGGCGAAGCGCAGCCGTTTTCCAAGAGAGATATGACGCTCAAGGGCATTGCGCGGCTGCTCCTAAGCTCTATTCGTATTGCTGTGCTTGAAGGTTTGCAAGGGGCGGCGATGTCGCTGCGCGTGGAACCAATTAGCGCATTTCGATACAGCGATGGACGGCACCAGATGCTGACCGTTACTCTGGCGATTGTGGACAGGAAGAACCCGAAGCCGATGCCGGATACTGTTGAAAATTGGCCGTATTTCTCCGGGAACTGGGATGATGTTCGTGAAATCAGCATCCCTGACCTATCCGTTCAGGAACGGATGGCAATCGATCAGCTGCTTTTCAGTGGTTCCGTAAAAGAAATATCTTCTAAGCTTCCATTTAAGTTGGACTCTAAAGAAGCGGTATGCGAGCGATTGATCCAAGAGTATGTGGATCACTATCTTCGCTATCCGAGCTTTCTTCAAGTTTCGTATTAGGCTTTGGGTGTCGTCTTCTGCCTGCGGTAGCCTGGAGAGGCGGGGCTTCTACATGCTGGATGATGGCCCCGCCTCGCGGCTTGCGCAATTGAAAACGCAGTTCAGGCTGCGTCCGGCATTTCAATCTTCTGGGCGCCACTCTTACTCGCAATAAGCTTGAGTATTGCTCTAGAGACATAGGGAGAGACGCTGTTCCCAATCATCCTAAAGCTGTGCCACTTTGTTGGGTGAAAGACAAACCAATCAGGAAAGCCTTGAAGGCGAGCCGCTTCACGAACTGTAATTACACGGCCTTCATCAGGGTGAAGCGGGCGTACAGCATTGAATGATCCTCTATCTGGTCCAGTACCAGCGCGCAAAGTAGGGCATTGAGACGTCCACTCGAGCTTGTATGACTTACTCACTGAGTCGCGTTTTCCGCCAGTCACTGCTGCATAGCGCTTCGCGATTTCCGGTGAATGCACGGTAACCTGATTTCCAGATAGGCGTCCCTGCTTGAGTTGCTCAATTGCAACTTTCCACCCAAGATTATATTTGGGTAGCGCTCTAGCTGCCTTTGCATATCTGCTAACTCTCTCGCCGCCTTCTTGTGGATAGCAGGCCCACTCGAATTCATCTTTGAGAAGTTCTGCTGCTGCCGGCCCTGGTAGATCGGCGATCGCATCGTGGACAGTGGGCTTCCTCTTTGTTTTGAAAACCTCAAAGTCGGTTTCGTCAAAGGCGTCGCAGTATTCTTCTCTAAATCCTATGATCACTACTCTTGTGCGTGACGTTGCTGCGCCGTACTCCGAGGCGTCAATGGTAAGCGGCCCTACTATTTTGTATAGGCCGCCAACTACCTCCATTGCTAGATCAAGGGATTTGCGATTGTCCTCTTCCAGAATCCCTGGAACATTCTCCATAACAAAAAAAATAGGCTTCACGGCTGCCACGTTCCGGAAAAAGTGACCGACGAGAAGGTTGCGAGGATCTGAGGCTTCTCGCTTGCCGATCATGCTAAAACCTTGACAAGGAGGGCCGCCTATAATTCCTGTGATAGGCTTGCCCGCTACATCGGGATGTTTCGCTATATCGGCCTCGGCAAGGTCGGTGTTAACCAACTTGGCACGCGGAAAGTTCAGCGGGATTGAGCTTGAAAGCGTAGCGTTAACGTCCACTGCTAGCGCAGTTTCAAACCCTGCATAATGCGCTCCAAGTGAGAATCCGCCGCCGCCGCAGAACAGGTCTATCAGTAAATTGTTGTTAGACACGGACGTTCCTGAGAGACATTGAGCCGAATCTGGAATTTATAGCTTGACCTTGGCTCTGTGTCGACGAAAAAGGTGGAGGGCGGGGAGCGTGGGAGATCATCTAAGTCGGCATGATCGAAGCCGTCTGATGGCGAGCATTGGTCCCAAGGATACCCGTCCCGAGTTGATCGTGCGACGACTCGTTCACCGCCTGGGATATCGGTACAGGAAGCACGTGAAGGGGCTGCCCGGCACGCCAGATTTAGTCTTCAGCGCTCGGAAGAAGATAATCCTGATAAATGGCTGCTTCTGGCATGGGCATAGCTGCCGAAGAGGGATGGCGCGGCCAAAAACAAATATTATGTATTGGAACAGTAAAATAGACAGAAACATAGAAAGGGATTTGAGGCAAATGGAAGATCTGCGGGGGCGAGGGTGGAGTGTAATGGTTGTGTGGGAGTGCGAAACAAAGGACATTGACGCTCTTGAGGAGCGGGTGTTGTCGTTTCTCGGTAAGCGCCGATTAGACGCGAATTGCGAACGAAGGCGTCGCGAAGGCTGCGTTCTTGCCGAAAACAACTTGTCTAAAGCGCAGTAAATTTGGACTTTTCATCTCGTTTAAAATGCTGAAATGGGGATTCCTCTCGCGAAAAGGCAGCAGTAGCTCCTGCGAACTGCCCTCAGACCGAGACCATCCGGCTGTCGCCCCTGCCATTTGAGCCCGAAACCGACAGTGGTGTAGGAGCTGTGGGGAACCGGCCCCGCGGGCCGGCACCTTGGACGCATCGGCCCGGCGGGCGGCGTGCACGTGATAGGTGGACAGGGCGATCGGCAGCACCTTGCAGATCGGCTCGACCCCGTGGACGGCGCGATGCGCGTCGATGAAGGCGATCATTTCCTGAACGGGCGGTCGAGCTCCGCCTGAGCGTAATACGCCGACGCTTGGCGCAGGACCTCGTTCGCGAGCCGCCCACTGCGAAGCGTGCTCGCCTTCAGTGCTCGAACACCATCCGAACCGCGCGTTTGCGGACTTCAGGGGCGTACTGGGGCGATGCCTTCTTCGTCATGATGACTCCCTGCTCTGAAGAAACGGGGCCTTCGGGAAACCCGGAGCGGTTCAGACAGGGATGTTGACGGCGGAGACGATCGCACGGATGCGACGGCTTCACGTCCGTTCGCACAAGACATCCGAGAACCCACGATTCGGCGTCAGACGAAGCGGCGCAACAGAAGAGTCCCGCCCCGATGCGGCAGCAGCGGGTGCCAGGGGATCGCGGCATGGCTGAACGGCTCGAATCCCTGCTCATGGTACACATGGCGGGCAGCCGTATTGTCCGCCCACACGTGCGCCGTCACCCGGTTGAAGCCGGTGTCGCGCGCGTGCCGGCAGGCATGCCCCAGCAGCCGCCGGCCGATACCCCGGCCCTGCTGAACCGGATCCACCGCCAGCGACGAGATGTAGAGACTGCCTGGATCCCAGGCCTGTCGCAGGGGGCGCAGGTGTTCCAGCCGGTCGGCCGGAACACCGCTTGGATCGTCCAGGGGCAGGGACGTGGCCGGCGTGGCGCTTGCGATGCCGGCGATCCTTCCACCAGCCTCGGCGACGACGAACGCCGCATGGGAGTAGGGGCCGCTGGCGTCGGCGACCATCGCCGCCAGCCGTCGCCGCAGAGCGTCTCCGCTGCCCAGGCAGGTCCAGAACTCCAGAACTCCGTCACCGGCCAGAAGGATGAGCGGCGCAAGGCACGGCCCGTCCTCGGGCGTCGCCTTGCGCAGAACGATGGGAATGTCCATGACCTGTGGGATCCGGAAATCCGGGCGATGACGGTGCGCCGCGAAGCATAGCAACCTTGCCCGGCCGCGTCAGCCGCGTGGAACCGGCGTCCGTTGACGGGCGGGCAAGCGGGAATACTATCCAGCCTGCCTGACACCGTTCTTTCGCACACAATTCTCCCGCACGTGGAGCCGGACGTTCATACGAAGGCCGACAAGGCGTCCGTGACCAAGAGCATCCGCCGCGCCGTGGAGCACCACCGGGCCGGACGGTGCGACGAGGCGGCCAGGGTGTACCGCCGCGTGCTGAGCCTGGATCCCGCCTACCCGGATGCCCTCAACCTGTTGGGGGCCACGGCGTACCAGGCCAGGGACCACGCCCGTGCGGCGGCGCTGATGCGGCGCGCCCTGGAAGCGGTGAAGCCGATGCGCGGCGCGGCAATTACCCAGGACGCGCTTCCGCCGCTGGACATCCTGCCGGCCTGACCGGCGGCGCGTCACAATCCGTCACAAATGTATCGTTGTACCCGAACCTCATAGCACGCTAACGTTGCAGCACATCAGTGTATGTGTCCGGAGCAATAAGAACCGTCCGCTCGCCCTATCCCAATCCCAAGAATCCGCCTTTTGCTCGGACAGGCATGGTCATGCGCTGTACGGGGCGGACCGCTTTGTGAAAACGATCGGGCGAAATCAAAACGTAATCTCCGCCGTATTCTGGGGTCGTGGCGTACGCGCGACGGCGCGCGCGCCTGTGTCGTGGCGTCTTTTCGAGTCATCGGGCGAATACAATGACGGCATCTTCGATTTCCGACCGTGCACTGTTCCGGGCCAAGTCCCTGGTCTTCATTGACGCCGGGGTCGAAGACCGGCAGACCCTGATGGCCGGCGTGCCCGAAGCGGCCGAGGTGGTGGTCCTGGAGGCCGGCCGCGACGGTGTCGCGCAGATGGCGCAGGTCCTGGCTGGGCGTGCGGACCTCGCGTCGCTGCACATCGTCAGCCACGGCGCGCCGGGACGGCTGGCGCTGGGAACGGCGACGCTCGACGCCGCGTCCATCGGCCGCTACCGCGCGGCACTCGCCGTGATCGGCAGCGCCCTGGCGGCGGATGGCGACATCCTGCTGTACGGCTGCGACGTGGCGAGTGGTGACGAGGGCGTGACGTTCGTCGAGGACTTCGCCGCCGCGACCGGCGCCGCCGTGGCCGCCAGCGCCACGCGCACGGGTGCTGCGGCGCTGGGCGGCGACTGGGACCTGCCCGTGCGGGTCGGCCCGGTGACGACGGGCATCGTCTTCTCGCAGGCCGCCCGCGATGCCTTCGCCGGCGTGCTGATCGCGAACCCCTTCGTGATCTTCGCCCCGGACACCGTGGCGCAGGTCGAGGGCCATGCGGGAAGCAAGGCCTTCGTCTTTACGGCGAACCGGATCGAGCCCTTCGGCGTGACGACCGTCGCGTACACGATCACGGGCAACGGGCCGAGCGTGGACGCGAGCGATTTCGCGCCCGGGCAGTCGATGTCCGGCACGATCGTCTTTCCCGACGCCGTTACCCAGGCCTCCCTGACCGTCTATGTCAACGGCGACGCCACGATGGAGGAGGACGAATCCTTCTCGGTCGTGCTGGCGAAGGACCCCTCGGATGCGTCCTATGCCGAGGTCGGGTGGCCTTCCTATGACGCCACGACGGCGACCTTCCAATACAGCGGATTGACGGCGGCCGGCCTCATCCAGAACGACGATTTCGCGCCGGCGTTGTCGATCTTCGCCGTCGACGCCGACAAGGCGGAAGGCAACGCCGGCACCACGGCGCTGGTCTTCGCCGTGATGCGCGGCGGCGAGACCTCCGGCGCCGTGTCGGTGCAGTACGACGTCGGCGGCTCCGACGTGAACGGCGCCGACTTCGTCGGCGGTTCGCTTCCCACCGGCACCATCACCTTCGCCGACGGCGCCACGTCGGCGCTGCTGACCATCAACGTCGCCGGCGACACCACGGTTGAGGGCGACGAGACCTTCTCGGTCGTGCTTTCCAACCCCAGCACCGGCGCCACGATCAGCACCGCCACGGCCACCGGCACCGTCCGCAATGACGATACCGGGCTGTCGATCGCCGCCACCGACGCCGACAAGGCCGAAGCCCACGCCGCCACCAGCGCCTTCACCTACACGGTGACCCGCACCGGCGACGTCTCCGGCCAGAGCACGGTGCAGTACGGCGTGACCAGCACCGGCGTCGGCGCCGACGATTTCGTCGGCAACGCCCTGCCGGCCGGCACGATCACCTTCGCGGCCGGGGCGACGACGGCCCTGTTGACCATCGCCGTGGCCGGCGACACCGCGGTGGAGAGCGACGAGGCGTTCTCGGTCGTGCTGTCCAACGCCAGCACCGGCACCTCCATCACAACCGCCACGGCCGCCGGCACCATCCGCAACGACGACGCGGCGCTGTCGATCACCGCCACCGACGCCGACAAGGCCGAGGGCAACACCGGATCGACCGCCTACACCTTCACCGTGACGCGGGCCGGCAGCACGTCCGGCACGATGTCGGTGCAGTACGCCGTCACCGGCGCCGGCATCGCCAACGCCGATTTCGCCGGCGGGTCGCTGCCGGCCGGCACGATCACCTTTGCCGCCGGTGCCACATCGGCGCTGCTGACCATTGCCGTGGCGGGCGACACTACGCCGGAAAGCGACGAGGCGTTCTCGGTCGTGCTGTCCAACCCCGGCACCGGCGCCACAATCAGCACGGCGACGGCGTCCGGTACCATCCGCAACGACGACAACACGCTGTCGATCGTCGCCACCGGCGCCGACAAGGCCGAGGGGCACGGCGGTTCGACCGCCTACACCTTCGCCGTGGCCCGTGCCGGCGACACCACCGGCACGGCGACGGCGCAGTACGCCGTGACCGGCGGCGCGGTGAGCGCCGACGACTTCACCGGCAACGCCCTGCCGTCCGGCACGGTCACCTTCGCCGCGGGCGAGACGATGGCCCTGCTGACCGTCAACGTGGCCGGCGACACCGCGGTGGAGAGCGACGAGGCGTTCTCGGTCGTGCTGTCCAACGCCAGCACCGGCGTCGCGATCGCCACGGGGACAGCCTCCGGCACCATCCGCAACGACGACGCGGCGCTGTCGATCACCGCCACTGATGCCGACAAGGCGGAGGGCGCGGCCGGCACCACCGCCTTCACCTACACCGTGACGCGGGCCGGCGACATCTCCGGCCAGACCACGGTGCAGTACGACGTGGCCGGCGGCGACGTGGCCGGCACCGACTTCGTCGGCGGGTCGCTGCCGACCGGCACGATCACCTTTGCCGCCGGGGCCACGTCGGCGCTGCTGACCATTGCCGTGGCGGGCGACACCGCGGTGGAGAACGCCGAGGCGTTCTCGGTCGTGCTGTCCAACCCCAGTGCCGGCGCCACGCTGGCCACCGCCACGGCGTCCGGCACCATCCGCGCCGACGACGCCGGGCTGTCGATCGCCGCCACCGACGCCGACAAGGCCGAGGGCAACGCCGGGACCAGCGCCTTCACCTTCACCGTGACCCGAAGCGGCAGCACGTCCGGCGAGACCACGGTGGTATACGCCGTCACCGGCGTCCCGGTGGATGGTGCGGACTTCGTAGGCGGTTCGCTTCCCGGCGGCACCATCACCTTTGCGGCGGGCGAGACCTCGGCGCTGCTGACCATCGCCGTGGCCGGCGACACCGTCGTGGAGAGTGCAGAGGCGTTCTCGGTCGTGCTGTCCAACCCCAGCACCGGCGCCACGATCCTCACCGGCACGGCCGCGGGCACCATCCAGAGCGACGATTCGCCGCCACCACCGCCGCCGTCCGACCCGACGCCCCCAACGACGACGCAGACGGTGGACGGCGTCACCGTGCAGCAGACCACGCAGACCGCCAGCGACGGCACGCGCACGGACACGCTGGTGGTGCCCGTCGTCACGGCGGGCCGCACGGAGCAGAACGCCGCCACGCCCAACGCCGACATCCCGCTGGCCCGGGACAGCGGCGGGCAGGACCTGCTGACCGCGCACGTGCCGGTCGGTGTCGGCCTGACGGTGGAGAGCACGACCACCACCGCCAGCGGCGTGCAGGGCCTGATCCGCGCCATCCAGAACCGCACCCAGAACCAGCCCGGCGACCAGTCGGCGATGACCGGCGTCGGCCAGAGCTTCCTCGACGTGCTGCCGCCCACCACCAACCTGACAGTGCGCACCATCGTGCCGGTGGTGGCCAATCCCGCGGCCCCACCCAGCCAGCCCATCGTCATCACCGGCACCGCCCCGGCCACAGGGAGCACGCAGCAGCAGGCGGTGGTCATCGACGCCTCCAGCCTGCCCAGCGGCACGGTGATCCAGCTGCAGAACGTCGACTTCGCCGCCGTGGTCGGCGCGGTGCGCGTGACCGGCGGCGAGGGCTCGCAGGTGGTCGCCGGCGACAGTGCGGATCAGTGGATGGTGCTGGGCGCCGACGACGACACGCTGCGTGGTGGCGGCGGCAACGACTTCGTCGGTTCGGAAGGCGGCGACGACGTGCTGTACGGCGACACCGGCTTGGACACGGTGACCGGCGGCATCGGCAACGACGCGCTGTACGGCAACCAGCAGGACGACATGGTCTACGGCAACCAGGGCCTGGACACGCTGTTCGGCGGCCAGGATGCCGACACGATGTTCGGCGGCCAGGACGGCGACGTTCTCTACGGCAACCGCGCGGCCGACGTGCTGTACGGGCAGTTGGGCAGCGACACGCTGTTCGGGGGGCAGGACAGCGACGTTCTGTTCGGTGGCCAGGGCGACGACCTGCTGGCCGGCAACCTTGGCTCCGACACGCTGACCGGCGGCCAGGGCGCCGACGTGTTCCGCATCGGCGCGCCGCAGGAAGGCGGCGACGTGATCGCCGACTTTGAGGCCGGGGTGGACAGGATCGCCGTGGCCGGCCCGAACTTCGGCAACATCCCGGCGGGGGCGCTGTCGGCCAGCCACTTCGCGCTCGACAACCCCACATCGGCCGGGGCGACGTTCGTGTTCAACACGCGCACCGGCGTGCTGTCCTTCGACGCCGACGGCGCGGGTGCCGGCGTGGCCGTGACCGTCGCCACGCTCAACGTCCGGACGCTCAGCCACACCGACATCCTGGTGGTGCCGAACTGATCAGGCGCGGGCGTCAGCTCACGCCCTCACGCCACGGCCGGCGCCGCCGCACCGACGCCGCGTTCAGGCAAGCTGGCGGTGCGCCATCGCGTGGAAGGCGCCACCGGCGGCCATGCATGCCCATCGGCATCGCCCCAATATCGCCGACCCGCCGCCCGCCGGCCAACCGTAAGGCCGGTCTCATCCACGCGTTCGCTGCTACGGATACCAGATCAGGACAGGTCGCCGCCGGTCGCCTTGGCCCACAGCGGCGTGTCCGTCCGCGCGGCGACCGCCGCCCCGGCGGCGATCATGGCGTCGATCTGCGCAGCGCCGTAGCCAAGGCCGGCCAGCACCTCGCGGGTCTGCTCGCCCAGGCGCGGCGGCGGGCCGAAGGGTTCCGTGTCGCGGCAGGCCGGCACCGGGAAGTCCGGTGCCTGGAAGCCGTAGTCGGCGAACGGCACGTCGGAGAACTTGCGCGGCTCGCGCGCCTGCGGCGCCTCCAGCACGCGGTCGGCCGACAGCACCTCGGTGTGGCCCACGCCCGCGGCGGACAGCGCCTCGGACAGCGCGCCGTAATCCCAGCGCCGCACGGCGTCGCGCACCAGCGCCTCCACCCGGTCGCGGCTGCGGCGGCGGTCGCGCAGGGTGGCGAGGTCGGCGTCGGCCTCCACCTCCACCGCGCGGCAGAAGCGGCGCCAGTGCTCGTCCGACAGCATGACGATGTAGACCCAGCGCCCCTCCCGCGTCTCGTAGGCGCCATAGCCGGGAATGGCGAATTCCGGCGAGGGCTCGGTCTCCGGCCGGCCCAGCAGGTGCGACTTCAGCTGCACCCCCACCAGATCGCGCGCGGCGATGTGCAGGCCGGTCTCGTACAGGCCGAACGCGATGTTGCGCCGCCCTACCCCGCCGCCCTCCTCCAGCAGGGCCGCCAGCACGGCGATCACCGCATAACAGCCGGCGAACTGGTCGAGGTAGGACGGCCCCAGGCGCGAGGGCCGGCCGTTCACGCGGTTGGAGAACATCACCCCGGTGGCCGCCTCGGCGATGGGGTTCGACGCGATCTCCTCCTGCATCGGCCCCGCGCCATAGCCGCGGATGTGGCAGAAGACGATCTTCGGGTTCAGCGCCGCGCAGGCCTCGTAGGTGACGCCCAGCTTGCGCGCGGCGCCGGGCGACAGGTTGTGCAGCACCACGTCGGCCCCGGCGACCAGCCGGCGGAACGCCGCCTGCCCGTCTTCCGCCTGCAGGTTCAGGCATAGGCTCTTCTTGCCCCGGTTGTAGGCGATGAAGGTGCCGCTGGGGCCGCCGCGCACCAGATGGCGCGTCGTCTCGCCCTCCGGCGGCTCGATCTTGATCACCTCCGCCCCCAGCTCGTCCAGGATGTGGGTGGCGAACGGTGCCGCGATCATCGACCCCAGCTCGATCACCCGCCGCCCGGCGAGCACGCCCTTCTGAAACATCTCCCGTTCCTCTTCGTATTTTCTCAATGGGCCGGCGCGAAGCGCGCCTCGGCGCGCATCGCCAGCCCGCCGTCCGGGCCGCGCGCCCACAGGTCCAGCGCATCCGGCGCCTCGCCCGCCTTTGCCTCGATGCGGAAGGGGGCCGAAACGAACAGCGGCGCCACGCCCCGGAAGGAGAAGCGGTGCAGCCGCGCCTCCGGCCGGCAGCGCGCGGCCAGCCCCTGCAGCAGCGTGGCGGTCAGCGGCCCGTGCACCACCAGATCCGGGTAATGCTCCTCGTCGCGGGCATAGGGCCGGTCGTAGTGGATGCGGTGCCCGTTGGACGTCAGCGCCGAATAGCGGAACAGCAGCACCGGGTCGGGCACCACCTCCTCCGACCATTCAGCACCCTCCGGCGCCGGGGTGGACGGCGGCGGCGGGGTGCCGGGGACGGCGGCCTCGCGGTAGACGATGTCCTGCTCCTCCTCCACGCACAGGGTGCCGGCGGCGTGGATCTCGTGGCGGACGGTGACGAAGACGAGCCGGCCGCCCTTGCCGGACTTGGCGCTCACGTCCGTGATCTCGCTGCGCTTCTCCGCCTCCGCCCCGAGCGGCGGCGGGGCGTGGTAGGTCAGCCGCCCGCCGGCCCACATGCGGCGCGGCAGCCCCACGTCCGGCAGGAAGCCGCCCCGGCGCGGGTGGCCGTCGGCGCCGATCTCGCCCCGGCGGACGAAGGGGTTGAAGTACAGCCAGTGCCAGCCGGGCGGCAGCGCCCGGCCGTCGCCGGGGATGGCGTCGAGGTCCAGCGTGGCGGCCAGCGCCGCCGCGCGTTCGGGATCGATCCGGCCCGAACGCCGCTCGGTGCGGCCGATGGCGGCGCCGGGGTCGTCGGCTGCCGGTGGGGAGGCGGTGGTCATGGAACCCAATCCTCTACAAATCAATGGATGACCGCGTCGTCGATAAGGCGCCGCTGTTCGGCGGTGCTGAGGCCCAGAAGCTCGCCGAAGACGTAGGCCTCGTGCTCGCCCAGGCCCGGCGTGCCGCGCTCGATGGACGGGTTGGCGGAGCGGCTGAAGCGGGCCGGCGCGCCGACGGCGGCGCGGGTCCCGCCATCGCATTCGGCGACCTCGACCACGGCGCCGCGCCGGCGCAGGTGCGGATCCCCGACGATGTCGCGCGCCGTCCAGGAAACGTGCGCCGACACCCCGGCCGCCTGCAGGGCCTCCACCGCCGCCTCCGCCCCTTGCGTGGCGCACCAGCCGGCCAGCAGGCCGTCGAGCGCCTCGCGGGCGGCGTGCCGCGACGGCTGGCTGGCGTAGCGCGGGTCGGCGGCGAGGTCCGGCCGGCCCATCACCCTGGCCAGCGCCCGCCACTCCGCGTCGCCGCCGACCGACAGGCTGATCCAGCGGTCCTCCTCGCGGCTTCGGTACAGGCCGTGCGGGGCGCGCCAGTGGTCCTCGTTGCCCATGCGGCCGACGGCGATCCCGGCGGCGGCGGCCAGCAGCGCCTCCCCCACCAGGGAGGAGGCGACCTCGCGCGCGGCGACGTCCACGTGCGCCCCCTGCCCCGTGCGCCGCCGCCGGTGCAGCGCCGCCAGCGTCGCCAGCGCGGCGTTGAGGCCGACCGAATGGTCCATCACGTGGCGCATCTCCACCGGCGGCCCGTCGCGGTAGCCGGTCAGGGTGCCGACGCCGCCCCACGCGCCGAACAGCGGCGCGTAGCCGGCGAAGTGGGAATCCGGGCCGGTCTGCCCGCAGGACGAGATGGACACCATGACGATGTCCGCCTTGACCGCGCGCAGCGCCTCGTACCCCAGGCCGAGGCGCGCCATGACCCCGGCGCGGAAGCTCTCCGCCGCCACGTCCGA
The DNA here is from genome assembly GCF_035627195.1 of Azospirillum sp. Lineage (GTDB taxonomy): Bacteria > Pseudomonadota > Alphaproteobacteria > Azospirillales > Azospirillaceae > Azospirillum. Next base: position 22,994 of record NZ_DASPMG010000040.1, on the reverse strand, counting down.
CACGCCCACCAGCCGCTTGGCCAGCGCGATCCCCTCCGGATGCTTCAGGTTGAGGCGGACCGACAGCTTGTTCGACGCCACCTGGTCGAAGGTCGCCGGGCCCAGGCGGCCGTAGACGGTGTGCGGCTTGCGGAAGATGTCCGGGCGGAGCGCGCTCTCCACCTTGATGCACTCGGCGCCGAGCTGCGAGAGCATGTGGGTGCAGAACGGCCCGGCCGCGTGGACGGTGAAGTCGGCGATGCGCAGACCGGCGAGCGGCTTCATGCGGTGGCCCTCCAGGGGATGGTGCCGGCGCCCTCCTCCAGCAGCGCCTGATCGGCGCCCGGTGCCGGCGGCGGCCCGGTGAGCGGCAGGGGGTCGGGGCCGAAGCGGAAGGGTGCGGTCTGCAGCGGCAGCGGCGGCAGGCCGGGAAGATGCAAGTCCGCGAAGGTGCCGCGGGCGCGCTCATGGGCGCCGGACACCACCTGTTCGGGGGAATTGTAGCGCGCCATCGGCACGCCCAGCGCCTGCGCCCGCCGCACCAGCTCCTCCACCGGGTGGTGGCGCGCCCAGTCGCGGATGCGGGCGTTGATCTCGGCTCCGCGCCGCGAGCGTTCGGCGGCGTCCGACAGCGCCGGGTCGGTCGCCCAGTCCGGGGCGCCCAGCAGCGTGACGAGGCCCTTCCACTGGTGCTCCTCCAGCGTCAGCAGCTCGACATGCCCGTCGGCGCACGCGACCACGCCGCCGTAGCGGAAGGAGCGGGTGGAGCGGTGCTCGACCGAGCCGTCGCCGTAGCGCTGGATGGCGAAGGCGCCGACCGCAAGGTTGGCATCCTGCACCGACACGTCCACGAACTGCCCCATCCCGGACCACAGCGCGGCAAGGGCGGAAAGGGCGCCGGCCACGCCGCCCTGGCGTTCGGCGAAGTGGCCGGCGATTTTCAGTGGGGGACGCTCGGGAAAAAGATCGGCGGAGAGGCCGTTGGGCAGCAGTGCCCCCTCCCCCGCCGCATGGAGCACGTTGATCTCCGTGCCCTTCCAGGTGGCCTTCGGCCCCTCCGCGCCGAACGGCAGGATGGAGAGATGGACAAGGTGGGGGTGGCGCCCGGCGATGCCCTCGCGGTCCAGCCCCAGGGCCGGACGGTCGGCCAGCGGCGTGTCGTCCACCAGGATGTCCGCGCCGGTGAGCAGGCGGTCGAACGCCGCCCGCCCTTCCGCACCGGACAGGTCGAGGATCACGCTTTTCTTGCCGGCCGCGAGGCTGGCGAACAGGGCGCCGGTGCCTGATTCCGCATCCAGCATCGGCGCCTCCCGCCGCAGCGGGCACAGCCCCGGCGGCTCGACCAGCACGACCTCGGCCCCCATGGCCGCCAGAAGCCGCCCGGCGTAGGCGGCCGCCACGGCGGACGCGGTCTCGACCACGCGCACGCCGCTGAGAGGAAGAAGTGGATCCATCGCCGGACGCGCCCCCCGTTTCTTCGCTCAGCGCACGACCGGCAGTTCGAGGTCGAGGTTCGAGCCGTCGATGGTGGCCGGGATGTTGGGATCGCGCGCCGGCAGGATCACCGTGGCGAGGCCGGGCGTGGTCAGCTCGCCGCGCTGGTTCTCGCCGCGGATCTCGATGTCGACCAGGGCGTGGCGGTCCTTGACGTACTTGCGCGTCACCCGGCCGCGGCACCAGGTGGTGTCGCCCATGGTGTTGAAGCGGCGCATCTCGGTGCGGACGCGCTTCAGGAAGGCGGCGTCGCCCATCCAGTTGGTGACCAGCGAGGCCATCCAGGACGAACGCTGTGGGCCGTAGTCGTAGACGCCCGGCACGCCCACCTCCTTGGCGGTGGATTCACGGTGGTGGCCGATGCCGGTGTACTCCAGGCCGCCGCCCGCCTCCGGGTTGCGGAAGAAATGGCCGGGGTGCTTCATCGCCGCCATGAAGACCACGCCGTGGGTGTGGCCGCGGCCGCTGCCGACCAGGAAGCCCATGGTGTCCATCAGCGACAGCGGGCCGCGGACGATCGGGTCCAGCTCCTCGCCCTCCTTCACGTCCTCCCAATAGCGGACGTTGGCGCCGCGGATGCCCGACATCTCGCGCATGATCGCCTCGTCGATCTGCGCGAACTCGTCGGCGGTGTATTCGTGGGTCTTGATGTCCTTGTACTTGCCGGCGTCGCGCGCCGCCTTGCGCTCGTGCCGGGTGCAGGTGCCGAGCGCCCGGGCCACCAGCTCGCCGTGCTGGTTGAAGTAGCTGGCCTCCACGTATTGCAGCACCAGCCGGCCGGAGAACTTGCTCTCCTTCTCGTCCACGCCGACGACCCGCTCGATGGCGGAGATGCGGTCGCCGGGGCGGATGTGGCGGAACAGCTCCCAGTCGTTGCCGGCGTAGAAGCCGTGCACCCCCGGCAGGCCCCAGCGCGTGCGCCCCACCCAGCCGAAGGCCATGGGGAACATCGGGTGCGCGATCTGGCTGCCGAAGCGGCTGTTCCGGCCGTATTCCAGCTCGCGGTACAGCGGGTTGAGGTCGCCGATGCCGTTGCACCAGTTGCGCATGGTGTCCGGCGTGGCGTCCTGCAGATAGGGCCCTTCGGGGCGCAGCTGCAGGCCGATCATCTCGCGCGCGGCGGCGACGGCCTCGTCCGTGATCCTGCCTTCGGCCGGCGCGCCGCCGACCTCCACCACGGGCTTCGTCTCGGTCTCAACGGTGGTCACGTCTCGTCTCCCTCATTGGAGTTTTTCTGGCTGAGTTTTCCGGCGGAATTTTTCTGGCCGGGGGCGGATCGCGCCGGATGCGGGGCCTCTCGGGCACTCCCGCCGGCGCAGGACGTCGGTCCAAGCTCGTGCACATTATATAATGCATTCTCTGCCAGGCTGTCAACGCGCCATGATGACCTTTCCAGTGATTTTTCTTCGGGAAACGCTCACAACGAAGGCGACGGCGCCGCAAATGATGCATTCTTTGATTCAAAACGATGGCGGCGTTGCCCTGAAGGGTCCAGCGTTGGTTTTGCGGCTTGCGCCTAGAAAGAAACTAAACAGGGCCGGCGCTCCTCATAGCCCCTCCCCCTTGACGGGGGAGGGGTTGGGGAGAGGGTGGTTGCGCCCGGCAGGGCGGAAAAGAATCACGTTCCGCCTGCCGGCGGCTATCCCCCTCTCCCCAACCCCTCTCCCGCGAGGGGAGAGGGGCATTATCCCAGTTTCATCCCGCTGCGGGTTAACGCGCCAGCGCCGGTGAGAACTCAACCCAACCTACGGGAGCCGCCCACGTAGGTTGGGTTGAGGCCCAAGCCGAAAACCCAACGGCCGCCGCCTCCCCGCCTCAGAACCCGTCGGCGGTGGTGACCTGGGCGAAGCGGCGCAGGCCGGCGAGGGCGAAGTCGTGCTCCTCCTGCGTGGCGCCGGCGCAGCAATCTTCCAGCACGACGCAGGTGAAGTCCCGGTCGTGCCCCTCGCGCACGGCGGCCGACACCACGCCGTTGGTCGACACGCCCGAGAGCACGAGGCGGCGGATGCCGCGCGCGCTCAGCAGCGGTGCCAGCGCGGTGCCGTAGAAGGGGCTGACGCGGTGCTTGACGATGTCGGCGTCGCCCGGCTGCGGGGCGAAGTCGGCGTGGACCTCGGTCCCCCAGGTGCCCAGCTTGAAGATGCCGCCGTCGCGCGCGCGGGTGAACACGGGGGAGCTGTCGGGCACCTCCCGGTAGTCGGGCGAGAAGCCGACCCGGACATAGCCCACCATCATGCCGGCGTCGCGGGCGCGGGCGATGGCGCGGGCGGTGTTGCCGTACACGCCGCGCGCCGTCATCAGCGGCACGTAGCTCTTGCCCCCGGCCCCGTCCGGATGGACGAGGTCGTTGATCATGTCCATGACCAGCAGCATGGAATCGGTCGCCATGGGTCCTCCTGTTCCCTTATGTCCGTTGCGGCGGGACCAGGAGAAGCGGCGGTCAGCCCTGCATGCTGGCCTTGAACTCCTCCCAGCCCGACCGGATGTGGGTGCGCAGCGCCGAGAGAAGCGCCCCTTCGTCGCGGGCGAGGATCGCCTGCATCATCTCCTGATGCTCGTCTGACGCGCGGCCGATGCGGTGCGCCAGCTTGTTGATCAGGTCGAACGGGTAGCGCGCCCACAGCGTGCGCACGAAGCGCAGCGTGATCGGCTGGTCCGCCGCCAGATAGATCAGCTCGTGAAAGCGGTAGTTGATGACCCGCACCGCCTCGCGGTCGCCGCGCGCACTGGCCGCCTCGATCTGCGCCTGCAGGTCGCGCAGCTCGTTCACCGTGGCGGTGGACAGCCGCGGCAGCGCCTTCAGCGCCAGCTTGCATTCCAGCGTCACGCGCAGGTCGACGATCTCCTCCGTGGCGTTGATGTCCAGCGGCGAGACCACCGCACCCCGGTGCGACGTCCCTTCGACGAAGCCTTCCGCCTCCAGCAGCTTGAGCGCCTCGCGCACCGGCGTGATGGAGGTGCCCAGCATCTCCGCCAGTTCCGCCTGCTTCAGCTTGGACCCGCGCGGAAAGCGGCCGGAGATGATCCCCTCGCGCAGGTAATCGGCGACCCGCTCTTCTTTCGTCTGGTGCAGCAAGCCTTGATCCTTCCCGGACAGGTCCACTGCCACATTTACAGGCACAACAGTGCACAATGCAATATATCATCTCATGACGCCATCGTGTCATGGCAACCTGGGTGGCAGGTCCACCCGATGCACCCTCCCTTCGAAGCCAACACCCGCGGACGGGTAGATCGCGGCCACGCGCGGGTCGTGCGCGGGAACCACGTGGTCGTCGCTGTCGGCCAGTTCGCGGATGCGGTCGTGCGCGGCGATCATGTCCGACACGTTGAAGGCCACGGCGAAAGGGATGCCGCGCTCGTACTCCTCGTAATAATGCAGCGCGTCCGACGCCAGGACGACCCAGCCGCGCGCGGTGCGCACGCGCACGATCTCCTGTCCGGCGCAATGGCCGCCCACCCAATGCACCGACACGCCGTCGGCGATCGCGCGGTCGCGCCCGTGCAGGTCGACCCGGCCTTCGTGCAGCAGCTGCACCATCCGGCAGATCTCGTCCACCTCGTAGGCGTGGCGGAACCAGCGCCGCCCCATCCACGGGCCGGTGACATAGGCCATCTCCTCGGCCTGCATGTGGAAGCGGGCGTTGGGAAAGGCGTCCAGGTGGCCGGTGTGGTCGTAATGCATGTGGGTGATCAGCACCGTCTCCACCCGCTCCGGCTCGACGCCGAAGTCGCGCAGCGTCGCCACCGGGTCCAGCAGCATGGTGTGCCCGTGCTTCTTCGCCTTCACCGGGTTCATGCCGGTGTCGACGACGATCACCCGGTCCCCGCAGCGCAGGAACCAGCAGAAGAAATCCATCGTCAGCGGATCGTCCGGCCGCGCGTCGAGGATGAAGTTCCGGCCGCGCAGCCGCGTCTCGTTGGTGCCGTAGCGGATCGCGTAGATCTCATATTCGGCCGGTTCGCCGGTCCCGTTCGCCATGCCCGTCCCTCCCCTTTTGTCTTTGTTTCCCGACATCACGCCGCGTGCTGGCCCGCCGCCCCCAGATAGGCGTCGATGACCTCCTGCCGCGCGGCACGGGTCTGCAAATCGTCCCGGTGCCGGTGGCCGACCAGCCGACCGGAGCGCAGGAAATGCACGCCGTCGGCCAGCCGCATGGTCATCTGCAGGTTCTGCTCGACCAGGACGATCGCCAGCTCGCCGTCGCGGCGGATGCCGGCCAGCCGGTCGAACACCCGCCGCACCAGCAAAGGCGCCAGGCCCAGCGACGGCTCGTCCAGCAGCAGCAGCTTCGGCCCCGCCATCAGGCCGCGTCCGATGGCCAGCATCTGCTGCTCGCCGCCGCTCAGCTTCCAGGCGGCGCCGTCCACCCGGGGTGCGATCTCCGGGAACAGGTCGAGCACCATCGCCATCCGCTCCCGCCGCTGCACAGCCGTCGCTTGGTAGCCGCCCAGCACGAGGTTCTCGCGCACCGTCAGGCTGCCGACGATGGCGCGCCCCTCCGGCACGTAGACGATGCCGCGCGCGACCCGCTGGCGGGTGGTCAGGGCGCCGACCGGCGCGCCTTCGAACAGGATCTCCCCCCTGGCGGGGATCAGCCCGGCCAGCGCCTTCATGATCGAGCTTTTGCCGGCCCCGTTGGCGCCCAGCAGCGCCACCACCGCGCGCGGTGCCACGGTGAAGGAGACGCGCTCCACCGCCTGGGCGCGCGCACCGTAGAAGACCGACAGGTCACGGACGGCGAGCAGGTCAGTCATCGTCGCTCCCCAGGTAGATCCGCACCACGTCCGGGTTTTCGCGCACGTCGCGGGGCGTGCCGCAGGCGACGAACTCCCCGAAGTTCAGCACGTAGATGCGGTCGCACAGCGTCATGACGAGGTCCATGTCATGCTCCACCACCACCATGACGAGGTCGGGCGAGGCCAGCCTCTGCAGGGCCCGCGTCAGGTCGCGCGTTTCGGAGTTGTTGAGCCCGGCCGCCGGCTCGTCCAGCAGCAGGACGGTGGGCCGGCCGACGATGGCGCGGGCGATCTCCACCAGCCGCTGGTTGCCGGGCGGCAGCTGCGCGGGCGACCGGTCGGCCGCGTCCGCCAGCCCGAATTCGGCCAGCGCCGCCAGGGCCGCCGTGCGCATGGCGGCCCGCTCCCGCCGGCCGCGCGGCAGCGGCAGGAAGGCGTTCAGCCAGCCGGCGCGATGGTTGCGCGCCAGCCCCATCATGACGTTCTCGACCACCGTCAGGTCCGGGCACAGCGCCACCGTCTGGAAGCTGCGCACCACCCCGTGCGCCGCCCGCGCCGCCGGGGGCAGGCCGCTCAGCGACCGGCCGCCCAGCGCGATGGCGCCCTGCTGCGGCCGGTAGGCGCCGGTCAGGCAGTTGAACAGGCTGGTCTTGCCCGCCCCGTTCGGGCCGATCAGGCCGGTGATCTCGCCGGGGCGGAACTCCAGGTCGAGGTTGCGCAGCACCCGGATCCCGCCGAAGGACAGATCGATGTTGCGCGCGGTCAAAGCAGCGGCGCTCATGGCACGCTCCTCCCTTCGCCGCGCCGGCTCTCGATCCAGCCACGGATCTTCGGCGCAAAGTGGCCCACCAGGATCACCGCCAGCAGCGCGCAGCCGTAGAACACCGGGATCCACGCGCCGGAGCCGGCCAGGACCTGCGGCACCAGCGTCAGGAACGCGCCGCCGACCAGCGCCCGCCCCAGCGTCAGCCCGTAGAAGCTGACCACCGACCCCACCAGCAGGAAGACGGCGGACCACAGCGTGAAGCCACTGGGCGACACGGTGGCGCTGGCGTAGGCCATGGAGGCGCCGGCCGCGGCGGCAAGGCCCGTGCTGATCGCCATCGCCGCGATGCGCGCCCACGCCCGGCGGGTGCCGAAGGCGTCGGCCGCGGCCGGGTGGCTGCGCGCCAGCAGCAGCGCCATCCCCTGCCGCGATTCCCGCAGCCGGGCCAGCGCGTAGACCCCGGCGAACAGCAGCAGCAACGCCACGTAATAGCGCTGCAGCCCGACCGGTGCCAAGGGCACGACCGCCTGCGCCACATAGAGCCCCTCGTAGCCGCCGGTCCAGGCGTCGCCGGCGTCGATGACCTCCGGCAACGCCAGGGCCAGCGCCATGGTCGTCACCGCCAGATAGATCCCCGACAGCCGCCGCGACGGCCACGCAAAGGCGATGCCCAGCAGCACCCCCACCGTCACGGCCAGCGGCAGGCTGATCCACAGCGACACGCCGTAATGCTTTTCCAGGATCGCCACCGTGTAGGCGCCGGCCGCCGCGAAGACGCTGTGTCCGATGGACACCTCGCCGCCATAGCGGACCAGGACGCTGACCGACAGCACGCCCAGGCTGTTGGCGAAGGCGATGCCCAGGGTGAACAGCCAGGACGGCGCCACCAGCAGCGGCAGCGCCAGCAGCACCGCCGCCAGCGCCACGCTCCCCGCCGGACCGGCGGCTAGCCGCAGAACGTCGCCCGGCGCCCTGCGGTCCACATGCGGCAGGCCGGCGATTTCAGACACGGGACCCTCCACCGGCCGCGGCGAGCACGCCGTTGGGGAAGATGTTCAGCGCCACCAGGATGACCGCCAGCAGGAAGGTGCTGCTGAACTGCGGCGAGACGTAATAGGTGAAGACGTTCATCAGCACGCCGATCAGCACGCCGCCGACCAGCGCCCCCGGCAGGCTGGTGAAGCCGCCGACCACCGCCGCGGCGAAGGCCTGCAGCATGAACACGGCGACCGTCGTGACGCTGAGGAAGGTGGTGGGCACGATCAGCAGCGCCCCCACCACGCCCAGCACCGCCGCCACCGTCCAGGCGAAGACGTGCACCGCCTTCAGGCTGAGGCCGCAGACCTCCGCCGCGAAGGGGTTGTCGGACATGGCGCGGAAGGCGACGCCCAGCTTCGTGTGGTCGATGACGAAGAACAGCGCGCCGATGGTGGCCACCGCCACCGCCAGCACCGTCAGGTCGTAGCCGGTGATCCGCAGCCCCAGCACCGTGGCGCGGAAGTCCGGCACCGGCAGGTCCAGCGCCACGATGTCGGCGCCGAAGACCAGCAGCGTGGCGCCTTGCGCGATCAGCCCGATGCCCAGCGTGGCGATGGTGGCGGTCAGGTCCGACGCGAACACCAGCGGTGCGATCAGGGTGTAGGTGAGGACGGCGACCGCCACGATGGCGACCAGCGTCACCCCGACCGCCGCCCCCCAGGACAGGTTCAGCAGAACCCCGCTGGACAGGCCGTAGACCAGGAAGGCCGCCAGCCCGGCGACGTTGCCGTGCGAGAAGTTCACGACCTTCGAACATTTGAAGATCATCACCAGCCCCATGGCGCCCAGCGCGTACAGGCACCCGGTGATGAGGCCCGCCCAGACCAGCGGGAACAGGTCGGACAGCACGGCGAGAACGGCGGAGGATGCGGACATCAGCGCTCCTCCCCCAGGACGCCCCGTTCCACCAGCCGGATCACGCCCGGGAAGTACTGCCCGCCCAGGCCGTGCTCCACCGCCAGTTCATAGTACCGCCGCGCCGTCTCCGCCGCCTTGATCGGCACGCCGGTCTCCCCGGCCAGCTGGAAGACGTAGCCGATGTCCTTCAGCACGTATTCGGGCGGGAAGGCGCGTTCGGGGAAGGCGCGCGGCAGCATCGCCTTCATGCCGTGGTTGCGCAGGACGAAGCTGTCGCCGGAGCCCTTGGACACCGCTTCCAGCATCGTCTTCGGCGCGACCCCGGCCCGCTCGGCCAGGACCATCATCTCCGCCAGCGCCACCACATGCTCGAAGACCAGCATGTTGTTGACCAGCTTCAGCACCTGCCCCGCGCCGACGTCGCCGCCGTGCGTGATGTCGGTCGCCATATAGGCCAGGATGGGTTCGATCCGGGCGAAGACGGCGGGGGCGGCGCCGACCATGATGGCCAGTTCGCCGCGCTGTGCCGCCTCGCGCGTGCGGGCGACCGGGGCGTCGGCGAAATCGACGCCGCGTTCGGCCAGCCGTGCCGCCACGGCGCGCGCGGTCGCGACCGGGGTGGTGGACAGGTCCACCACCACCGACCCGGCGCGCAGCCCCGCCGCGACCAGCCGCTCGCACACCGCCTCCACCTGCGGCCCGCCGGGCAGCGACAGGCAGACGACGTCCGCGGCGGCGGCGATGGCATCCACGCTCGCCGGTTCCGCCCGGGTGTCCGCCAGTGCCGCCAGCGCCTCGGCCGACAGGTCCTGCGCCAGCAGGCGGCCGGGATGCTTGCGGGCCACGTTGCGGCACATCGGGCCGCCCATGACGCCCAATCCAATGAATCCGATCGTTTCGGTCGTCCCTTCGCTGGTCATGGCATCAGTCCATCAGCATGCCGCCGTTGACGTCGAGCACGGTCCCGGTGATCCAGTTCGACTGCGGGGAGGCGAGGAACAGGATGGCCTGGGCGATGTCGTCGGGCTGCCCGAAGCGGCCGAGCGGGACGTTGCCGTTGGCCGAGGGTGCGGCGCGCTGCGTGACCGTCTCCCACATCGGGGTCTCCACCGGCCCCGGCGCCACGATGCTGGCGTAGACGCCCTTGGCCGCCCCCGCCTTGGCAACCCACTTCATCAGCCCGTGCACCGCCGACTTCGCCGCCACGTAGGAAGGGCCCGAGGCGACGCCGCCGATCTTCGCGGCGATGGAGCCCAGCGCCACCATCTTGCCGTAGCCCTGGCGCTCCATCACCGGCATGACCTCGCGCACGGGGTGTACCACGCCCATCAGGTTGACGTTCAGGATGGACATCCATTCCTCGTCCGTGGATTCGGCCAGCGGGCGGTGCGAGATGGTGCCGGCGCACAGGATCAGGATGTCGATGCGCCCCAGCGCGTCCACCACGCCGCCCACCGTCCGCGCGACGGCGGCGCGGTCGGTCACGTCCAGCGGCCGGTACTCCACCCGCTCGTGGTCGAAGGCGGCCGTTTCCTGGATGTCGGTGGCGACCACGCGGGCACCGGCCGCGGCCAGGGCCAGCGTCGTGGCCCGCCCGATGCCGCCGGCCGCGCCGGTGACCAGGGCGACCTGCCCCTCCAGGCACGGCGGCCCGCTCAGATGAACATGATTCATGTCTTTGCCCCTCGATGGCGTGCAGCGGGGAATTCCGGGCCGGGGTCACTCGGCCTTGGCGTTGAAGACCACGTCCGGGTAGGGCCGGAAGTCGCGCACCAGCACGAACTGGCCGTTCTGCGCCTGGATGATGCCTTCCTGGCGGGTGCCGCGATGGTCGCCGGCCCTGAAGCTCACGCCCTTGGCGCCGCCGACGGTGACGCCGTCCAGCGTTTCCAGCGCCTTGACCAGATTCTCGCGGGTCAGCGGCTTGCCGCTCTTCAACAGCGCGCGGAAGCCTTCGCCGAACACGGCGGCGTTGCTCCAGCCGTTCAGGCCGAACACGCCCTGCGCGTCGTTCGGGTAGTGCTTCTTCACGGCCGCGCGGTAGGCCGCCACCGACGGCTCCCCGCTCGTCACCGGCATCAGCCAGGAGGAGAAGTAGACCCCGTTCAGCAGGTCGCCCGCCAGCTTGAAGGTGGAGGGGTCGGCGGTGAAGAAGGGCGCGAACCACTTGGCGCTCACCCCGGCTTGGTCGGCCGCCTTCAGCGCCGCCGCCAGGTTGGCGTTGGAGCCGAACAGCACGACCGCCTCCGCCCCGGCGTTGGCGACGCGGCGGATGTGCGGGGCGAAGCTGGTGGTCTTCACGTCGAAGGGCACCGATTCCACCGGTTCCAGCCCGACGTGCTTCATATAGAGGTCGAAGCCGCGCTTGCCGGACTTGCCCAGCTCGTCGTTCTCCCAGAGGAGCGCGATCTTCTTCAGCTTCAGGTCGTTGACGGCGTAGTCGACGTTCATCGCCGCCGACCAGCCGTAGTCCGGCAGCAGCGGGAAGACGTTCGGATCGACGTAGAAGGCCGAGGCGCCGCCGATCGGCCCGACGACGGGCAGCCCGACCTCCCGGGCATAGGGCAGGACGGCGGTGTTGGTGGCCGTACCGACCGAGGCGGCGAGCGCGAAGATCCCCTCCCGCTCCACCATCTGGCGGGTCACCGACGCGGAGCGGGCCGGCTCGTAGCCGTCGTCCTGCGTCACGTACTTCACGGTCCAGCCTTCGATGCCGCCGTTCTCGTTGACGTGCTTGAAATAGGCGTCCGCGGCGTGGGTCAGGATGGCGTAGAACGGCACCGGCCCGGTGACCGGCGTGAAGGCGCCGACGGTGACCACCTTCTTCGCTTCATCGATCCCGATGTTCTTGTTCCCGGTGTTCTGCGCCTGCGCGGGTGCGGCGGCGGCAAGCGCCAGCAGCCCGGCGGCTGCCGCGAGAGTCTTCAGACTCGGCATGGTCTCGTTCCTCCCTAGCTTTTCCAAACAGCTCTTTTTCTGAGAGGGTAGGCGACCATCGGCCGGGCGTCAATAAAAAATGCATTATGCATCTGCTGGCTTGCGCGGCCTGCAGTTCGGAAACGCCAAAAAACTTGCGCCCTAGGGCTTTCGTAAGTGTTGCCCCGCGAAAAACCCACTCGCCGCATTGTCCAGCCACGATGGACAATGCATTATTCGGAGCTACCCTCCCCTTCCGGCAGGGCGAAGGCCACGATCCGGTGGGAGGGGGCTTGCCGGTCGCGCGGGGGCAGGCGCCGGTAATCGCCATAGAGCCGCGACAGGGTGGCGTCGTGGGCCGCCGGCACGGGGAACAGGTGGCCTTCGAACGGCATCGGCACCGTTTCAAGGAATTCCGCGGCCGGCCGGATCAGCCTGCGGGCCCGTTTCCGGTCATGCGGCATGGCGACCAGACATGCCATATGGCGGGCGTCCGTGCTGTCCAGCAGGCCGACCCACGCCTCGTACAGCCGGGCGCGCCAGCGGAAGGGAAGCAGGACGCCCATCAGACAGGCCGGGCGGGCGGCAAGGCGCTGCCAGAGGGGCCGGTCCGGCGCAAGCCGTCCGCGCCTGGGATGGTTGAACAGCGCGCCGGCCATCGTCGCCAGCCGGGCGGCCACCAGATGCACCCACCCCCACCAGCGGTCGGGCGCCACCGTGTCGAAGGGAAAGATGTCGATGAAGATGCCCTGGTGCGAGGGATGGTCCGCGCAAGCCGCCTCCCGGAACGTGCTGCCGTTGCGGCGCAGCTTGGCGTAGGCCCGGCGGAAGGCCGGGTCGCTGCGCCAGTGCTGCAGGAAGCAGTCGGGTCCCAGCAGGGCCGGCGCCTCGGCCAGCAGCCGGCGGTAGTCGGCGCGCGGCATGGCGACGTCCACGTCGTCGTCCCAGGGGATGAAGCCCCCGTGGCGCACGGCGCCCAGCAGCGTGCCGGCCGCCAGCTGGTAGCGCAGGCCCAGGGATCTGCAGACCCGGTCGAAGTCCAGCAGCATGCGCAGCTGCACGGCGTGCAGCGCCCGCAGCTGCGCGGCGTCGAGCGTCAGGGCCGGGACCGCGTCACGGCTCATGGCAGGGCCGGCCCCGCGACCAGCGGCAGGGTGGCGAGCGCGGGCGAGATGCCGGCCAGCGGGTGCGCCACGGCCAGGGCGCGCGCCCCCGGCGGCGGGCCGGCGCCGCCCGTCAGCCGTTCCAGCCAGACGCCCTCCGCCGCCCGCCATTCCAGGTATCCCGTGGAGACCCAGGGCTGGGCCACGGCGCTGCGGCAGCTGCCCAGGTGCAGGGACAGGCCGGCGCCCCTGATGTGGGTGATCTGGATGCGGGGGCCGAACTTGTTGAAGGCGCGGCGGGCCTCCAGCCCCTCCATCACCGCGCAGCGGCGCGCCGCCGTCTCCACCGCGGCCGGCCAGTCCGCGCCGCTCAGGTCCCGTTCCCCGCCCCGGCGGACGAGGTTGCGGCCGGCGCTGGCCAGCTGTGCCGGGGTGGGCGCGGGGGCTGCCGCCTCGCGCGCGGCCAGCAGGGCGAGCGTGGCCGCCGGCCCGCCGCACGGCTCCGTCAGGTCCAGGCAACGCAAGGTCACGCGCGGGCCGGAACGCAGGCGCAGCAGTTCCGACAGGCCGGCCAGATAGGCGTCCTGGTCGGCCAGGCGCAGATTGTTCACCCAGCCCAGCACGCCGCGCAGGCAGGTCAGCGTGATGACGACCCCCGGCGCGTGCAGGGCGGCCAGCCGTTCGGCGTAGCGGCGCAGATAGTCGATCCAGAACAGTTCCGCCCAGTCGGCGTGCGGAAAGGCGGCCAGACGCCAGCCCTTGTAGCCGCCGAACGGCACGCTGAACTCCAGCGGCCGGCCCGCCGCCACGGCGTCGGCCACCTTGCGCCCGATGTCGTCCGCCGTGGCCGCGTCCACGGCGCTGCGCCGCCAGGGGCGGGCCGTGATGGCCGACACCAGGGCGGCGGTGCCGCCCCCCTCCTCCGGCGAAGGCGGGGCGGGTGGGGCCGGATCGGGCGTGGTCAGCCGCGACAGCGTGGCGGCCAGGGCGTCCCGCTGGTCCGCGCTCAGGTCGCACAGGCTGATGGCGGCCGGCGTCACGCGGGAATGTCCATCAACTCCAGCGGGCTTTCCCGCCAATAGGCCACCGGGCGGCGCAGGGCGGCCAGATAGGCGTCCTGCGCCATCTCGCGCGGATCCCACGGCGGCAGGTGGTCGACCGCCGCCGCCAGCCCCGCCAGAACCTCCATCAACGCCGGCCAGCGCCGGGCGAAGCCGGGGTCCAGCGCCGGAAGGTCGGCGGGCAGGTCGCGAAAGTACGGCGCGGGATCGTCATGGCCGAAGCGCACGGCATAGCCGCCGGGGTTGACGATCCGGTAGATCAGCTTGCGCCCGCCGAAGCGCAGATAGCGCACCAGCAGCGCCCGCGCCGCCCGTTCCGGCTCGGCGTGGATGCCCGACGGGCCGGCCGGCGCCCCCGGGCGCAGCCAGTCCAGCCAGGACGGCGCGCCGCCAAATGCCCCGCCGGACAGCTGAGGCGCCGACCGCGCCAGCAGCCGGGCGGACGTCGTCCGGCAGGCGGCATGGCCCAGAAGGCTGATCAGGTCATCCTCGGGCGCCGTCCGGTGCCGGGTCGAGGTGAAGTCGTAATCGACCAGCCGCACGTGCTCCGCCGCGTCCGGCCGCCGCAGCCATTCCGCGACGGTCGCCAGCCGCTCCCCCGGCCGCCGCCGGCGGCGGGGGGCAAGGTCGGGCACCGACACCAGGATGTTCTTGGGCGTGGCGTCGCGGAAGGGGACGCAGGCGTCCCCCGCATCCCACAGGGCCCGGACATCGTCCAGTTCCCGCAGGGCCGCCGCCGTCAGGGGCGGCAGCCGCAAGAGGTGCAGCAACGTGGCGAGGAGGTCGCGCACGTGGCTGTCCAGCGGATAGGGCGGCAGCGCGGACGCCCCCGGCCACGCCGCCAGCGCCCGCTGCATGCGCCCCAGCCGGTCCAGGCAGCGGGCGAGCAGCGTGACCGCCGCCGCCTCGGCCGACCGGGCGAGGGCCGGGGTGGCGGCCTCCACCTGACGCAGCAGCCGCAGCAGGTCGAACAGCCGGATGCCGGGCACATGCTGAAGCGCCAGATGCGGCCCGTCCACGCGCTGCGGTGCCGGGGCCAGTTCCTCCCCCGGCTGCCGGTGCAGCCAGTCGAGCACGGCGAACTCGTGCGCCGCCTCCGCCGCGTTGGCGCAGGTCTTGATGAAATGCCCGTCGCGCAGCGTGTCGGGCTGCGACAGGCTGCGCCGGTCCTTGCACAGGTTCTCCCGGAAGTAATCCAGCGTGCCCGCGCCCAGCAGCCGCGCGCGCATGGCGTCCAGGTCCGCCGGGGTGTCGACGTCGCCCACCTCCCCCACCGCCAGCGGCAGGGCCGTCACCACCGGCGCATCGGGACCGGACAGCAGGTCGCGCAGCACCTCCCATTGCGCGCCCACCCCGCGTGCCGCCGCCTGCCGCACGGCGGGCCAGAGGGCGGACGGCCAATGGACGGCGGGCGCCATCATCAGCGGCGCGTCCGCCAGGGCGGGACCGATGGCCGCGATACGGGTTCCGTCGCAGGGGGTTCCGTCGCCGGGAGTTCCGTCGCCGGGGTGCGGGCGCAGGCCGACGGGGTGGTCGGCGCCGGCATCCCAGGGCAGGGCCGCCACGGCGGCGGCGTCGCGCGCCGTGGACAGCAGCCGCGCCAGGACCTGCGGGTGGTAGACGCTGTCGGCGAACAGCACCCAGGCCCCGCCGCCGTCCGCCAGTTCCGGCAGGGCCATGGCCGTGGCGATGCTGTGCAGCACGCCGGTGCGGCCGTAATCGGCGTTGTGCGCGCGGACGGCGGTGGGCAGGTGCCGCCGGATCACCGGGTCCAGCAGGTCGGCCCGGTGCCCGGTGACGACGCAGACCCGGCCGATGCAGGCCCCGCGGCCGGACCCGATCCGCCGCAATTGCCGCAGCAGCAGGGGCAGGGTGCCCAGCCCGAACAGCAGCGGCGCCAGGGCCTTGTGCCCCTCGCCCCCGAATCTGCGCCCCGACCCGGCGGCAAGCACGATGACATGGGAAGGGGGCATGGACGCCGGCAGGATGAAAGGGAAGCAGGGTGGGCGGGAAGCAGGATGGGCAGAAGGCAGGATGGACGGGGTGCCGGCCCCGCGACGGTTCCGGCGGCTCGCGGCGCATTGTTCGGCCAAATCCGCGCCGAGCGCAAGAATATCGATGTATGTTCAGGTGGGCACCCCGCCCCGCCCGCTCCCGCCGGTCCGCACATCCGGATCCCGCCAAAGCGCGGGGCCTTGACCGTGGTCAAGTCCCGCCGGCCCGGCCCGCCGCATGATTGCGATTGCGTCGCATTATCGTTGCAGAACGCAACACCCGCCCCCTCACCGAACGCCCCCCCGATCCCAGCCCCGCAGGACCGCCCATGCTCCGCATCACCCGCCGCGCCATCCTTGCCGGCGCCACCACCGCCGCGATCGTCCCGGCCTTCCGCACCGCCGTGGCGAATCCCCTGCCGGAACTGGTGCTGTGGGGGCCGCCGGCCGGGCCGTCGATCACGCTGGCCCACGCCATCGCCTCCGGCGCGCTGCGCTCCGTCGCCGACAGCGTCGTCTTCAAGGCGTGGCGCACCCCGGACGAGCTGCGCGCCGGCCTCACCTCCGGCACCATGCAGGCGTTCGTGCTGCCCACCCAGTCCGCCGCCGCACTGTTCAACAAGGGGCTCGGCGTCCGTCTGGTCAACGTGATGACCAACGGGCTGCTGTACCTCGTGTCGGCCGACGCGTCGCTCACCGCCATCGGCGCGCTGAAGGGCCGCACCGTCGCCGTGCCCTTTCGCAACGACACCACCGAGGTGCTGTTCCGCCGCCTGCTGACGGCGGCGCGACTCGTGCCCGACGCCGACATGACGCTGCAGTTCACCGGCACGCCGATGGAGGCGGTGCAGCTCCTCATGATGGGGCGTGCCGACGCCGCGCTGCTGCCGGAACCGACGGCGACCGCCGCGATCCTGCGGACCGCCCAGTCCGACAGGCCCGTGTCGCGCGTCGTCGACATCCAGAAGGCATGGAGCGACGCCACCGGCCTCGCCCCCGTCCTGCCGCAGGCCGGCCTGGGGGTCACCACCGCCTTCCTGGAGGCGAACGCCCCGGCGGTCGAGGCGCTGCACGCCGCCCTGGTCCAGGCGACGGCGGCGGTGAACGCCGATCCCGCCCGCGCCGCGGGCGACGCGGCCACCCCGCTTGGCCTGCCGGCGCCGGTCATCGAGCGGGCGATCGCGCATTCGAACCTCGTGGCCGTCCGCGCCCGCGACGCGCGCCCCGCGCTGGAGGCGGTGTTCCGCGCGGTGGCGGAGGCCGACCCGAAGATCATCGGCGGCGCGCTGCCCGCCGCCGGCTTCTATCTCTGAACCGACACCTCCGGGCCGAAGGGGCGGGCATGGGCAGGGGCAGGGGCATGGGCGTGGGCATGGGCAAGGCGATCCTCGACCGGCTGGGCCGGTTCGGGCAGTTCCTGTGGGCGGGGTGGGCCGGCGTGGCCGGGCTCGCCCTGTTCGCCGCGCTCTGGCAGGCGGGGCACGAGCGCTTCGGCGCCTTCATCCTGCCGGCCCCGCTGGAGACGCTCGCCGCCGGCTGGACCATCGCCGGCAACCCGGCCTCCTGGATCCTGGCCGGGACGACCACCCTGCGCGCCGTCGAAGGGTTCGTCCTGGCCGGCCTCGTGGGCACGGCCGGGGGCATCGCCGCCGGCTATTCGCCGGCCACCATGCGCCTCGCCCGCCCCATCCTCACCGTGCTCATCGGCGTGCCGCCGATCGCCTGGATCGTGCTCGCCATGATCTGGTTCGGCTCCACGGACGGCACCGTCGTCACCACCGTCGTCGTCGCGGCCGTGCCCGTCGTGTTCATCGGCGTGGCCGAGGGGGCCGTCACCCGCGACCGCGGCCTGGACGACATGGCCCGCGCCTTCGGCGCCGGGCCGCTGGCGCGCCTGACCACGCTGGGCTTCCGCCACATCGCCGCCTTCCTGTTCCCGGCGCTGACGGTGGCGCTGGGCTCCGCCTTCAAGGTGGCGGTGATGGCGGAACTGCTGGCCAACACCGGCGGCATCGGCGGCGCGCTGGCCGCCGCCCGCGCCAACCTGGACGTGGCGGAGGCGCTGGCCTGGGTGCTGATCGCCGTGGCCGGCCTGATCCTGGTCGAACACGCGCTGGTCCACCCCGTCCGCGCCGAGTTCGACCGCTGGCGCGACGCCGCCCGCCCCTGGGGCGTGAAGCGCTGAAGGGCGGCCGTCAGCGGCTCATGTCAAACGCCGCCTTGCGGAACAGCAGCGCCGATCCGCCCCACAGCGCGGCGAAGGACCCGGTGAGGACCACGATGTCCCCCGGCCAGTTCGCCCCAGCGGAGCCCCATCCCGCCATCAGCGCGATCACCGCGGCCAGCACCTGGGCGAGCGCCGTCGCGGCCAGCGCGCGGGACATTCCGTGCGGCCGGAAGCGCGCGATGACCGCACCGGCGATGCCGACGGCCAGCACGCCGCCGAACATCAGGTTGGCGGGGTTGTCCTCGGCCCCGATGATGCCGACGGCAAGGTTCATCCAGACGAGGATGAACGCCGCCGCGACCGCGACGCCGACGGCGGTCCGGTAGGCGCGGTTGCCCGTCATCCGCGCCGCCAGCTCGCAGGTGCCGCACGCGACGGTCAGCAGCGCGCCGAAGGCCATGAAATCGCCCGCCCCCCAGTTCACGCCGTTGGTGAACCGCATCGCGGCCAGGGGCAGCAGCAGCAGGAACGCCGCGGCGCCCCACATCGCCATCCTCCACAGGCTCCCGCCTGCGTTACCCGTGCTTCCCGCCATAGCCTTGCCTCCGTGCCCGAGCGAGCCCCGCAACCTAACATGGACGACGCGCCGGTTTCGAGACTTCGGGCTCGGCCGGGCAAGCGCCGGCTCCGCAAGGGGAGCCTCCGCCGCTCCATCAAACATGTTCTTCTCATATATGCCGGGCTCGATTGACAAGGTCGGCTTTTCATGTGTAAGAGAAACCTGACGGGTCGGGAGGAGGACACGCTTGCAGAGCGACGGCGATCGATTGCTGGGAATGATGTCGGCGCTCGCCAATCCGCACCGCCTGCGGATCGTCGCGGCGCTGACCCTCCAGGGGCGCACCTATGTCAGCCAGCTCGCGCGCGAGATCGGCATCAGCCGCCCGCTCCTCCACCTTCACCTGCGCAAGCTCGAAGAGGCCGGCTTGGTGACGAGCCGGCTTGAGCTGTCGAGCGACGGCAAAGCGCTCAACTATTTCGAAGTCGCACCCTTCGACATCGCCCTGACGCCGCAGGCGATCGCAGCGGCGGCACGCTCGCTGAGCGACCCCCCCGCAAAATCCGACGATTGAAAGGACACCGCCATGGCTGACAGGGCCACCATCTTCCTGCTCGTCACGATCCTCGTGCTCGTGACCATTCTGTTGATCTTCGCCATGAAATATTTCTCCGCCGCCCGTCAGGCGCGGCTGAGGATCACGAGCGAGGACGCCTACCGCGATCTGGCCGAGAAAGCGGCCAAGGCGCAGGCGGAGAGTGCGGCGGCCTTGTCCTCGCTGCAGGGCAGCGTCGCCGATATCAACGCCCGCTTGGCGAGCGTCGAGAAAATCCTGAAGGATGTCGGATGATGACGCCCCAGGACGTCGCCGAAGAGCAGCGCCACCTGCGCCGGATGCGGGTCGTCTCTCTGCTGGAGGGCAGCACCCTGCTGCTTCTCGTCCTTGTCGCCGTGCCGCTGAAGCATCTGGCAGGCCTGCCCGTCGCCACGGCGATCATGGGCCCGGTCCATGGCCTGGCCTTCCTCCTGTACGTCTGGATGCTGCTCCAGACCGTCTCCGGTGGCGGCTGGTCGCGCGCCGAGACATTTCGCCTGGTGATGGCGGCCTTCATTCCGTTCGGCGCCTTCCTGAACGAGCGCGCCCTGGCGCGACGGCAGGCGGCGCTGGCCGCTACCGCGTGAGAAGCGGGCAATGGACTATCTCTGGCTGAAGGCGCTCCACATCGCCGCCGTCGCAACCTGGATCGGTGGGATGCTGGCCGTCGCGGTGACGATCACCGCTGCCGGATCGAAAGCCGCGGACGAAGCGGCCGGCCGATCCGCCATTTTGAACGCGATGCGGCGTTGGGACCGCCGCGCGACCACCCCGGCGATGCTGCTCGCCTGGGCTCTCGGTCTGATGCTTGCGCTCCAGGGCGGCTGGTTCACCGCGCCCTGGCTGATGGTGAAGCTGGCGTTCGTCGTCCTGCTGTCCGCCTTGCACGGCGTGCTTTCGGGCACGCTGCGCCGGCTCGTGCGCGCCGACGAATCCTCTCCACCCGCGATCCTGCGCCATGCGCCGATCGGGATCGCCGCCGCCATTTTCGCAGTCGTTGTTCTCGTGGTCGTCAAGCCGTTCTGAGAATCGGTTTGCTGCGGGCCCAACTCAGCGGCTGCCGACCGGGAGACGGCCTCATGCAGTTCATAGCCCCCATGAAGGGGAAAGAGGCCTTCAGCCCGTCGCCTGTTGCCGGCCAGGGCAGGACCTGGGGTTGCCGTATAGCCCCTCTCCCCTCGTGGGAGAGGGGTTGGGGAGAGGGGGACGGCACCTTCCCCGGCAGGCCGCTCATCGGCCGGCCGTCGGGTGCCACAGATGCACACAGATTTCCTCAGATGCTCGCGCAGCGCCGCTGATGGATGGCTGATCGGCCTTCATCTGTGTCCATCTGTGGCTAAAAATCCCCCTCTCCCCGACCCCTTTCCCGCTCTCAGCGGGTCCAAAGGACCCGCCTGTCGCGTCAGCCGGATCGAAGATCCGGCGAGAGCCGGGGGAGAGCAACCGTCTTTTTGAGTTTTCGGGAGTGAACTTGGCATGCGGTCGGCGGCGGGCGCCGACCGTCGGCGCTGTCAGGCGGGCTGGTCCTCCCAGGTGCCGCCCTTGGCCAGCATGACGTTGAGGCGCACGAGCAGCTTGCGCGCGCAGGCGATCAACACCAGCTTGAGCGCCATGCCCTGCGCGCACAGGCACCGGCAATAGGCGGCGAGGCTGCCCTGCCAGTGTGTGGCGGCGGCCTCGGCGGCCATGTTGAGCGCGCGCCGGACGTCGGCCCGGCCGCCGGCGATGTGGCACTGCCCGCGCGACTGGCCGCTGTCGTGATCGAACGGCGCCACCCCGACCAGAGCGGCGACCTCCGGCCCCGCGATGCGGCCGAGTTCCGGCAGGCGGGCGGCCAGCGTGACCGCCACCACCGGCCCGTTCCTCCCGCGCCGGTTCTACGGCACCACCACATCGCCGGACTGGAGGCCCGAGCGGATCTCCACGCCCTCCGGCAACCGCTCGCCCAGCGTCACGGGGACGGTCTCGACCGCCTGGGTGGCGGGGTTGCGGCGCTTGACGGCGTAGCCCTGCGGACCGGGCGTCAGCAGCATCGGCGGCAGCAGCAGCGCGTTGGGGTTGTCGTAGACGATGACCTCGACCCGCGCGGTCATGCCCAGGCGCACGGCGCGCGCCGCCGCCGGGTCCACCGTTTCGACCAGCACGGTCACCGGGAAGGACGGCAGCGGCGAGGCGCCCTGCCCCTTCACCGCCTGGTTGGCGATGGCGGCGATGCGCCCCGGAAGCGTCACGCCGGGGAACGCCTCGCCGGTCACGTTGGCCGCCATGTCCGGGCGCACCCGGTTGATGTCGATCTCCAGCAGCGAGGCGACGACCCGCAGCTTGTCCAGCGCGCCCACGGCGAACAGCGCCTCGCCCTCGTTCAGCTTCATGCCGACGTCGACGTCGCGCTGCGACGTCGCGCCGCCGGAACCGCCCGATCCGCCGGCACCGCCGGACGGGCCGCTCTGCGGCGGGCGGATGACGATGCCGTCCACCGGCGCGCGGATGGTGGCGCCCTGCAGCTTGCGCTCGATCTCGCCCAGCTTGAAGCGGGCGTTGTCCAGTTCGAACTGGGCGACGCGCACCTGGCCGGGGTTGCCCTTGGCCAGCACGCTGTCCATCTCGTCGCGCGCCCCGTCGACCTGCGCGCGGGCGTCGCGCTCCTGGTCCAGCTGCATCTGGTAGTCCTGCCGGGCGACCACGCCCAGGTCGAGGAGCTGCTTGGTCTCCCCCGCCTTCTGGCGGGCGGACTGGTACTGCTGCTCGGCCCGCTGCAGGCTGCGCCGGGCGCGCGCCACATCGGCGCCGCGTTCCCAGTTGGTCAGCTCCTTGACGCGCTCCTGCGCCTTGATGACGGCGGCCTGGGCGTCGCGGTGCTGGGTCTGCAGCTCGCCCGGCTCGACGATGCCCAGCACGGTGCCGGCGGCCACCCGCTGGCCGTACTCGAAGTGCTTTTCCTTCAGCACGCCGCCGAACGGCGCCACCACGGTGACCATGCTGCCCGGCTCGATGGCGCCCATCAGCTCCACCGTCTTGCGGGCCGGCCGCGGCTGCACGGTGACGCTCATGCCGCCCATCCCGCCCCCCATGGAGTCGGGCATCGGCATGGGGGTGGCGGTGGGGTGGAACTCCCCGGACTGCCACGCGACACCGCCGGCCACGGCGAACAGCGCCAGCACCGACCCGGCGACGGCGAGGCGCCACGTGCGGGCCCGGCGGGTGGAGGCCTGCGCCTCCTCCTTGCTGCGTTCCAGGTCGCGGTAGGCGGTGGCCAGCTTGCGGTGCTGCTCCTCCAGCCGGTGCGCCGCCTCGCGCTCGGCCTCGCGCAGCGCCACCAGCTCGGTCACGTCGGTGAACAGGCAGACGATGCCCTGGCGGCGACGGCGGCCGGCGGCCGTGTCGAACAGCGCGCTGGTCTCCACCGACAAAGTGGCGGTGCTGCCGTCTGGCCGCGTGAAGGGCACCTCGTTGCGGCGCTCCGCCTCCTCGTCGGCGGCCTGCAGCACGTCCAGCACGGCGTCGACGAACGCGTCGCTGCCCGGCACCTCCAGCATCACCGCGCCGAACGGCATGCCCAGCGCGTCGTCGGCCGGGATGCCCAGGATGGCGGACGCGGCCGGGTTGAAGGCGACAATGCGGCCGTCGGTGCCGATGCTGACGACGCCCTCGGTCATGCTGTCGAGGATCGCGCGCGTCGCGTCGTCGCTCCCCGGCAGGGTGCCCGCCGTCATGCCCGTTCCCG
>NZ_DASPMG010000039.1:0-7545 GCF_035627195.1 Azospirillum sp. | reverse complement strand
TGGATTGTTCCTCCTCAGAGATCTCGTTCGTGACCGGCAAGACGCGTCGCCTCGCGCGTCGACGCGGAAACTCGCCCTCATAAACAAGGGGGAGGGGGCGCGGTTCCGAGGGGAGCCCGCCAAGTGGTTGAATCGCGTTCCGCGAGTATGACCCGCGACGGGAGCGTGGGCTTTGGTAAACAAAGTGCGAATTTTTGACGTGCCCGGCCGATTGTGCTAAACCTATGCGCGTACGGGGAGGGGTGGACCATGAGCGGCATCTTCTCGATCCTGGGGGACTCCCAGGCCGGCATGCTCCGCATGCGCCAGGCGGGCAAGGCCTTTGAAAAGGCCAACGAAGCGCTGTTCGAAAAGACCGACAACAAGTACCGCAAGGAGCTTGGCCCCGCCTCGCTGGCCGACAAGGCGCAGGCCGAGCGGGCGCGCTCCTACCTCGATCCCGACCGGCTGCGCGACGCGCATTCCGCCATGACCGCCATGGAGGAGGCCCGGCGCATCAACAACCCCAAGGCCGCCGCCGAGGAGCGCCTGCAGAAGGCCGAGCGGCGGATCCAGGAACTGCGGCAGGAGGCGCGCCTCGCCGCCGCCCGCGGCGACCGCGAGAAGCTGGCCCAGCTGGCGCGCGAGGCGGCCCAGCTGGCCCGCGAGGCCGGCAAGGCGGCCAAGGAGTTCTCCCTGGGCGTGTCGGCCGCCGCGGCGGCGGGGAAGGGGGCCACCACCGGGAATTCGATCGAGGTCACCCGCGAGACCACCGTCACCACCGTGACCATCGCCTCGGTGGAAACCAGCGTCGAGGTGCGTATCGGCATGGGCGGCATGAATGGCGACGCCGCCCAGGCGGCGGCCGCCCCGCCGCCCACGGCCGCGAACGTTCCGGCCGACGGCAGCGTGCCGGCCGAGAACGCCGCGCAGGACGCCGCGCAGGATATCGTCCCGCAGGAGATGCTGGACCTCGCCCAGAGCATCATGGGCCTCGCGCAGGCGGGCATGCTGCCGGCGACCGAGGCGCCCGGCGGCAAGGCGCAGCAGCTCGTCCAGAAGATGTTCGCCGACGGCGAGGCGAAGATGTCGCGCTACAAGGAGGCGGACGCCTTCGCGCGCCGCATCGAGCGCGTGATCGCCGTCGCCAAGAACGTCCTGACCGAGGCCAAGGCCGCCAACGAACTGGAAACCGACGAGACGCGCAAGAAGGAGCGCCGCGAGGGCTTCAAGGAGGACGAGAAGACGCTGGAGGCCGCGCGCGAGGAGGTGCAGGACCTGCGCAGCGTGGCCATGGACTCCGGCATCACGGCGGACGACATCGCCGGTGCCTTGCTGGACACCACGGTCGGCGCCGACACCAGCGTCGCCGCCGTCGATCCCGGCGCCGTGCAGCCGACCGTCAACGTCACGGCCTGATCACTCCGCCAGATCATTTCGCCAGATCACTCCGCCGGCTTCGTCTCCGCCGCCACGGCCCGGCGCGGCCACAGCTGCCAGAGCAGCGCCGCCACCTCCAGCGCCACGACGCCGGCCATCGCCGCGTGGTGGCCCTGCGGCGAATAGCCGCCCCCGTCCGGCGGCGGGAAGGCGCCGATCACCGCGCCGATGGCCGACTGGAAGGTGAAGGCGACGGCGAACATCATCAGGTTGGCCGCGGTGTTGGCACGGCCGGCCAGCGCCGCCGGAAAGCTCTGCGACATGATCGCGAAGACCATCACCCCCGCCGCCGCGAAGAAGGAGTAAAGCACCCACGCCACCGCCGGCGGGATCGGCGCGTCGAACAGCATCGCCAGTTGCACCACGATGCCCAGCGCCGCGCCCGTGGTGCACACCACGGTCGGCGGCAGGCCGACGCGGCGCAGCGCGTCCGCCGCCATGCCGAAGCCGGCGAAGCCCGCCACCATGGCCAGCGCCGCGTATTGCAGGTGGGCGGCGACCGCCATGCGGTCCAGCCCGTCGATGTCGCGCAGCCACGGGCCGGCCCACAGGCTGATGTAGGTCATGAAGACGCCCTGCATCAGGGTCGGCAGCGGCGCCAGCCGCCAGAAGGTGCGGCTGGAGAACACCGCCGCCGTGCCGCGCAGCATGCTGCCCCAGGTGGCGCTGCCCGCCCCCTCGCGCCGCCGTTCCGGCACCACGGCGACGAGCAGCACGGCCGCCGCCGCCGTTGCCGCCGCCAGGCCCAGGAACAGCCCGCGCCAGTCGGTGACGGAGAGGAGTGCCCGCACCGGCGTCGTCGCGAACACCGCGCCCAGGCCGCCGCAGGCCATGAACAGCCCGTTGATCATGGGCAGGCGTTCCGTCGGCCACCACATGACGTTGGCGGTGATCGCCGCCATCAGGCACGCCGACACGCCCAGCCCGATCAGCGCCCGCCCGGCCGCCAGCACGCCCAGGCTGTCGCCCATGGCGAACACCGCCGCCCCCAGCGCCCCCACCAGCAGCAGCGCCGCTTCCACGGTGCGCGGGCCATAGCGGTCCAGCAGGATGCCCAGCACCGGCTGGAAGGCGCCGAAGGCGATGAAGTAGGCGCTG
Organism: Azospirillum sp.; assembly: GCF_035627195.1. Lineage (GTDB taxonomy): Bacteria > Pseudomonadota > Alphaproteobacteria > Azospirillales > Azospirillaceae > Azospirillum. Next base: position 5,028 of record NZ_DASPMG010000039.1, on the reverse strand, counting down.
GTCAGCAGCCCCAGCCCGGCGGCCGTGACGCCCAGCGAGGCCGTCAGCTCGTCCGCGATCACCGCGTTCACGGTGCGGTAGAGATACGACAGGAAATACGCCAGCGCGAACGGCACGAACACCGTCACGATCCGGCGCGGCACGCTGACGGCGTGCGCGTACGCGGAATCCCTCACCTCTGGACCTCGGCCTTTGTTTATCGTTGTCGTTCGTCTTCGTGGCCGGCCTCGCCGCCCGGAGGTCGGGGCGGCGATTCCTCCTTGCAACAGGTGCTAACCCCCTTCGGCTATCCTCGCAAGAGAGACATTCCACGTATTCGCTGAAGGGATCTCTCTTGACGGAACCCGTGCGGAGGAGCACGCTCAGTCCTGTGAGTGATGGTGCTTTGACAGCATCGGAATCACAACACCGACCGGTCTTCGGACCGGCCGGCTAGACGGTCGGATTGCCAGCGGCAACTCCATGAACCGCCCCCGTGCGGTTTCGCAAAGGCGATGTTGCCCATCCGACTGAACGGCGGCGAAGCCAGACCCGGGTGGCTTCGCCGCCGATTGCTTTTCCGGGGTCCCCCCAGACATCTCCGACGTTGGGTTTTCGCTGGCGCTCAGCCCAGCATGCCGGTGCGTGCGCGCGTCCGCAGGTTGGGTTGAGCGCCAGCGAAAACCCAACGTCCCGCACGCCTCAAATGCGGCGCACATCGCCGGCCGCGAAAACACGCGGCACGCGCAGCGGGATCGTTCGTTCACCTGCGAAGTTGATTGAAAATCGAAATACTTTCTCCGCAATCGCCAACCGTATTGTAAGCGATGGCCGCCTCCGCCGCCTGTGTCAGAAAAACGCATGAGGATGGGCGCAAAAAAGGGGTACGAACCTCTGATTTAACCCAGCATTAACCAGGATGGCCTGATTTTTGTGGCACCGGACGACAAGGGCAGCAGAGCACGACGAGTTCGCCGCCCATGAGTCCAACCACGATGCTTTGAGAGGCCCGGACCATGACGATGACCATGACGGGTGCCATGCGCGAAGTGGCCTGGGCCGGAGCGGGACTCCGGCGCAACGGGATCGGTCTCGGGCTGGCGGTTCTGCTGCTGGCCGGGTGCCCCGGCCCCACCATGACGTCCGACCCCGGCGCCACGTCGTCCGGGGCGCCGGGCAAGCTGGCGCTGATCCAGCCGCCGCCTCCCAAGGTGAAACCGCCCATTCGTGCGAGCGAGGCGCCGACCGCGCCGACGCCGCCCCGACCCGCCGCCGGCCAGGCGCTCGCCGCCACCGGCAAGATCGATCCCGAGGCTCTCGTCGGGCTGGACCAGGGCCAGACCCGCCGTCTCCTGGGTGTCCCCGTTTCGACGGAGGAGGAAGCCCCCGCCAAGGTCTGGCGCTACGCCAAGGGCACGTGTTCGCTCAAGGTGTTCTTCTTCATGGACATGACGACCCAGGATTTCCGAGCCCTCTCCTACGACATGAAGAGCAGCGAGAATGTCCCAGATGTCGATCAACGATGCTTCGCCCATCTCCTCGCCCAAGCCGGGGACGGCCGCAATGACTAACGCCGGTATCGCCCGCGTGGCGCTGGTCGACGACGACGACCTGTTCCGCGAGTCTCTCGGCCTCAACCTCGCCGACGAGGGCTACGAGGTCGTCTCCTTCAACCGGGGGGAGCCCGCGCTCGACTTCTTCGCCGAAGGCGGTCAGGTCGACATCGTCCTCCTGGACTGGCGCATGCCCAAGCTGGACGGCATCGACGTGCTGCGCCAGATGCGCGCCCGCGGCATCGACGTGCCGGTGATCTTCCTCACCGTGCTGTCCGACCAGATCTATGAGGAGGCCGCACTGTCCGGCGGTGCCCTCGACTTCGTCGAGAAGTCGCGCAGCCTGTCGATCCTGCTGAAGCGCATGCGCCTCATCATCGACGGCATCAAGGGCTCCACGGAGGAGGGCGGCGAACAGGCCCAGCCCGTGTACGCCCTGGGCAAGCTGGAACTGCGCCTCGACAACAGCCGCGCCCTGTGGGACGGCAAGCGCATCGACCTGACGCTGACCGAGTTCAACATCGTCAAGCTGATGGCGACGCGCCCGGACGAGGACGTGTCCTACCGCGAGATCTACGACCTCGTGCACGGCAAGGGCTTCGTGGCCGGCTACGGCCCGTCGGGCTACCGTGCCAACGTGCGCGCCTTCATCAAGCGCATCCGCCAGAAGTTCCGTGCGGTCGACGGCCAGTTCGACTGCATTGAGAACTACCCCGGTTTCGGTTACCGCTGGGGTGATGGCACCAACGGCGAGGGCGCCGGCGTGCATGAGGAGGACGTCGACGTTGGCATGGTCAATGGCGCTCCCGCAGCCGCGGAGTAAGTCGAGGATCGGATGGCTGTGGCGTTCCCTGGCTGGCCAGGTCACGCTGCTGACCATCGTGTTCGTGGCGGTGCCGGCGCTGATCTACGATCAGTTCCGGCGCGCCGACGAGGTGAGCCAGACACTGCTCCTGCAAAGCGCGGAGCAGCAGGGCACCCTGATCGCCCGGGCCCTTGAGCCCGAACTGGCGCGGGCCGACCGCGCCGCCCTGCCGCAGCTGGGCGCGTCGCTAGCCCGTTTCGCCGACGAACGCACGCGCCTGCGCCTTCTGGTGCAGCCGCGCACGCTGTCGGGCGGCGACGGCTTCTTCTACGTGGCGTCGGCCCCGCACGTGCCGATCGCCGACCTGGACGCCGAGCGCGGCCAACTGCTGGAACAGGGCGTGCTCGCCCGCCTGGGCGTCAGCTGTGCCGGCAACGAGCCGCTGGCGATGCGCGTCCCGCGCACCTCGGGCGGGGTCGAGGTGCTCAGCTCCGTCACGCCGATCAAGACGTCGTTCGGCTGCTGGGCGCTGGTGACCAGCCACGCCACCGAAGGGTGGGTGGGCTCCTCGCTCGGCCGGCCCTACTGGAAGACGCCGGTGGTGCAGGCCGCCGCGCTGATCTACGTCATCATGGCGATCCTGGTGTTCGCCGTCCTGCTGGGCGTGTGGCGCAACCTGCACCGTTTCGGCGCGCTGGCCCGCGGCATCGTCAACGGCGACGCCGGCACCGCGTCGTTCGCCGAGCGCAACACCGTCCCCGAACTGGCCGGCGTGGCCGAGGACTTCGACCGGCTGGTCGACTCGCTCCGCCAATCCGCGCTCCTGCTCCGCCGCGCGGCGGAGGACAACGCGCACGCCTTCAAGACGCCGATCGCCGTCATCCGCCAGTCGTCCGAGCCGCTGCGCCGCGCGCTGCCGCCCGACGACTCCCGCTGCCAGCGCGCACTGGCGATGATCGAGCGGTCCGTGGACAAGCTGGACGGGCTGGTCTCCTCCACCCGCCGCATGGACGAGGCGACCGCCGACCTGCTGGAGCCGCCGCGCCGCAAGGTGAACCTGTCCGCCCTGGTCGAGCGCATGGCCAACAGCTACACCGGCCTCCTGGCCGAACGGCGGCTGCACATGCGCTCCACCGTCGAGGCGGGCGTCGTGGTGCGCGCCAGCGAGGACCTGCTGGAGACGGTGGTCGAGAACATCGTCGAGAACGCGGTCAGCTTCTCGCCGGAGAACGGCACGGTGCAGGTGCGCCTGATGCGCCACGGCAACCGCGCCGAGCTGACGGTGGAGGACGAAGGGCCGGGCGTGGATCCCGCCAACCTGCCGCGCATCTTCGAGCGCTACTTCTCCCAGCGCGAGGCCGGCAAGGGCATGCCCGCCGACGACCCCACCGGGCAGACGGCGGAGGGCACGCACTTCGGCATCGGCCTGTGGATCGTGCGCCGCAACGTCGAGGCGGTGGGCGGCAAGATCCAGGGCGAGAACCGCCGCGACGGCAAGGGATTCCGCATCCGCATCACCCTGCCGGTGGCGCAGTAATCGCCGGCGTCACGCCAGCGCCTCCGGCCCCAGCCGCCCGCGCCCGTGCGGCGCGTCGAGGTTCAGTACCGGACCCTTCGGCACGATGCCGGTCGGGTTGATCATGGTGTGGCTGGCGTAGTAGTGCCGCTTGATGTGGTCGAAATCCACCGTGCCGGCGACGCCGGGCACTTGGTACAGGTCGCGCAGGTAGCCGGACAGGTTGGCGTAGTCGGCGATGCGCTGCCGATTGCACTTGAAGTGCCCGACGTACACGGCGTCGAAGCGCACCAGCGTGGTGAACAGGCGGATGTCCGCCTCGGTCAGCCGGTTGCCGACGAGCCAGCGCTGCGTGGCCAGCCGCGCGTCCAGCTCGTCCAGCGCGCCGAACAGCGCGTCGAAGGCGGCCTCGTACTTCTCCTGGCTGGTGGCGAAGCCGGCCTTGTAGACGCCGTTGTTCACGCGGTCGTAGACGAAGGCGTTGACGCGGTCGATCTCATCGCGCAGTTCGGCCGGGTAGAAGTCCAGCCGCGCGTCGCCGAATTCGTCGAACGCGGTGTTCAGGATGCGCAGGATCTCGGCGGACTCGTTGTTGACGATGCTGCCGGTCCTGCGGTCCCACAGCACCGGCACGGTGACGCGGCCGGTGTAGTCGGGCCTGGCCTTGGCGTAGACCTTGTAGAGGAAGCGCGCGCCGTTCACCGGGTCGGCGCCGTCCGGCAGCACCCAGCCGTTCTCGCGCATCAGCGGGTCGACCGCCGACACCGAGATCACGTCCTCCAGCTTCTTCAGCGCGCGGACGATCAGCGTGCGGTGCGCCCAGGGGCAGGCCAGCGCCACGTAGAGGTGGTAGCGCCCGGCCTCCGGCTGGTACGGCGTGGAGCCGTCGGCCGTCACCCGGCCGCGGAACTGCGTCTCCGGCCGCACGAAGGCGCCGCCGGTGGACTTCGTGTCGTACCACTGGTCGCTCCAGCGGCCGTCGATCAGCAGGCCCATGGTGTTCTCCCTCTCCCTCTCGCCCTCTCCCCCGGAGGGGGAGGGCTATCGCATGTAAGCAAAGAGTTCGAAGAAGAATTCTTCGCTTATCATGGCCCTGAACATTTTCAGGCTCATTGACCGGTCCAACGGGTGCGCCCGCAAGATGTTCTGAGCCAAGCGCCGGATGACCGCAAGGT
>NZ_DASPMG010000038.1:0-27120 GCF_035627195.1 Azospirillum sp. | reverse complement strand
CAGCAGGTTCTCGGTGGCGCCGACGGACACCTTGGGGAAGACGATCTCGGCCCCGTGCAGCCCCTTGGGCGCCTTGGCGACGATGTAGCCGCCGGTGATCTCGATCTGCGCACCCATCAGCTCCAGGCCCTTGATGTGCAGGTCGACCGGGCGGGCGCCGATGGCGCAGCCGCCGGGCAGCGACACCTTGGCCTCGCCGCAGCGCGCCACCAGCGGCCCCAGCACCAGCACCGACGCGCGCATCTTGCGCACAAGGTCATAGGGGGCGGTGGTGTTGGTGATGTCCTTCGCCGTGAAATCCACCGCGCGGCCGGCGCACTCGCCGCCCGCGCCGTTCATGTGAATCGCCACGCCGTGCTGGAGCAGCAGGTTGCACAGCGTGTTGATGTCCGCGAGGATCGGCAGGTTGGTGAGCGTCAGCGTGCCGTCGGTGAGCAGGCTGGCGGTCATCAGCGGCAGGGCGGCGTTCTTGGCGCCGCCGACCACGATGCTGCCGCGCAGGGGTTTGCCGCCGCGGATGCGGATCTTGTCCATGATGTCGTGCTTTGCGTGGTGATGCCGGGGTGGCGGATGGGCTCCCTTGGTCCGCGCGGCCGTTACAGCCGCGGCAGCGTCACTCCCTTCTGGCCCATGTACTTGCCGGACTTGTCGGCGTACGAGGTCTCGCAGATCGTGTCCCCCTTCAGGAACAGGAACTGGCAGAGGCCCTCGTTGGCGTAGACCTTGGCCGGCAGGGGCGTCGTGTTTGAAATCTCCAGCGTCACGTGGCCTTCCCACTCGGGCTCCAGCGGTGTCACGTTGACGATCAGGCCGCAGCGCGCGTAGGTGCTCTTGCCCAGGCAGATGACCAGCACGTCGCGCGGCACGCGGAAGTACTCCACCGTCCGCGCCAGCGCGAAGCTGTTGGGCGGGATGATGCAGACGTCCGTCTTGCGGTCGACGAAGCTGTTGTCGGAAAACGCCTTGGGATCGACGATGGCGTTGTCGACGTTGGTGAAGATCTTGAATTCGTCGGCCACGCGCGCGTCGTAGCCGTAGGAGCTGAGGCCGTACGAAATGACGCCGGCGCGTTCCTGGCGGTCGACGAAGGGCTCGATCATGCCCTTGGTCTCGGCCATTTCGCGGATCCAGCTATCCGGCATGATGCCCATCGGCCCCAACTCCCCGTCCAGAATGTCGCCCAGAATGTCGTGAACAACGGTTTCTAGCCGAGCGTGACCGGGGGCACAAGGGAACGAAATGGGATCAATGACCACCCTTTCCTTTGGCTGACCCGCTCCTGTAGCTTGGCAGCCATTCCTGCCTGATCCGGAGACCGGGGCCGTGACGCCCAGCCGCCGCCCCCATCGCCCGCCTTTCGCCGACTGGACCGGCCTGCATCACACCGTTACCCGGCGGCTGCGCGCGAAGAACGAAACGCTTCAGCCGGACCTCGACCCGGAGGTCCGCGCGGCGCTGTGGCGGCGCGGCTTCCTGGCCGACAAGTGGCGGCTGCTGTCCATGGAGACGCGCAGCTTCGACGGTTTCCTCAGCGACGTACAGCGCCACATGGCGCGCAACATCAACGGGCCGCACGGGCTGGTGCTGGACGACAAGTTCGTGCTCTACAAGGCGCTGCAGACGGTCGCCCGCCAGCCGGAGATGCTGGCGGCGCTGTACGACGGCACGGTCACCGTCCTGGCCCAGTCCTGGAACACGCTGCTGGGCGGTGAAATCCCGGCGACGATCTACGCCAAGCCGGCCCAGGGCGCCATGGGGCGCGGACTGATCCGCGCCACCGTCGGCGGCGGCGCCGTCACCGTCGACGGCCAGCGGTTCGGCGGGGACGACTTCCTGGACCGCCTGCGCCGCAGCGGGCACGACTACGTCGTGACGCTCGGCGTCGCCCAGCACCCGGAAATGGCCGCCTTCTGGCCCGGCACCACCAACACGCTGCGCGTGCTGGCCGTGCGGGATCCGCACAACGGCAAACCCTTCGTGGGCGCCGCGGCACTGCGCGTCGGCACACGGGCGTCGGGGGCGATCGACAATTTCTCGCGTGGCGGGCTGTCCTTCCCCGTCGATCCGGCGACCGGTGCGATCGGCCCCGGCGTCCGCCGGCTGAGCAGCGGGCACGTGGAACCGGTCCAGGCGCATCCCGACACCGGCCTGCGCATCGCCGGCCGCACGGTGCCGCTGTGGACGGACGTGCTGGCCTGCACGCTGGGCGCCTTCGTTCACCTGCCCTTCCTGCGCTACGTCGGCTGGGACGTCGCCGTCGGCCCCGACGGGCCGGTCGTCATCGAGGGCAACAGCTACAGCGGCGTCGACGTCTTCCAGGTGCACGGGCCGCTGCTGCACGCCCCGGCCCTGCGCGCCTTCTACGAACACCACGGCATCCTCGCCTACACCGGCCCCGCCGGGTAGCGCTCACCGGTCCACCCGCCGGCTCACCGGCACATAGGTGTACGGCGGCTGGACGTAGTGCAGCACCCCGCCGGTCCTGACGTACGGGTCCAGCAGCCGCGTCAGGTTCAGGCCGATGCCGACGTACAGGTGCTGTTCGCGCAGGTCGGCCGACCTGGAACCGCCATGATCCGCGTAATTGCGCGCGTAGAAGCCGACGTGGAACTCCAGGTGTTTCAGCAGCGGGTCGCGCACCGCATCGAACCCGTCGGCCTTCACGGCGATCAGGTACTTCAGCCGGTCATAGTCGGTGAAGACGTCCGCCTGATAGCCGCCGCGCCGGAACGGGTTGTACTCGACGCGGAAGTCGATCTTGCGGTGGACCTCCGGGTATTGCCACAGCACGTAACCCAACGCCGCCCCCAGCGTGTTGAACAGCATGTCCTGGTAGGAAAAGCCGTAGTCGTCGCTGAAGGCGTCGCCGACCTCCACCAGCCCCATCAGCCCCACGCCCGACAGGGCGCCATAGCGCGCCGCCGCGCTGCGGCTGTACCCCCAGGCCTCGTAGCGGTTGGCGAACAGGTGGCTGAGCGCGTAGGCCGACCACGCGTGGCCCAGCTTGTCGGCCCCGCCCTCGCCGGTATCGCGGCGGAACCACCCCTCGTCCTGGAAACGCGGGCCGGACGCCCCCCAGTCCCACGACCACGCCCCCCAGCCCAGCGCCAGCGTCGCGGCGCCGAGGTTGAGCGCCAGCGCCTTGTCCTCCCGGCTCCAGTCGCCCGCCTTCCAGCTGCCCGGCAGCAGTTCGGCCCGCACACCGGGTGAGATGCCGAACACGGCAAGAAAGAGCAGAGGGAGCACCGGAAGCCGCATGGCAAAGCCCCGTGCCGCGGAATAAAGCACGAAGCCATTGAAACACGGGCCGCCGCCCGCCGGTTCTGGGCAAAAGGATAATCCAACGAACCGGAACCGTAGGTTGGGTTGAGCGTCAGCGAAAACCCAACGCCATCGACGATGCGGACACGTTGGGTTTTCGCCTTCGGCTCAACCCAACCTACATCGTCTCTTGCTCGTCCTTGTCCGCCTTCTCCCGTGCTCTCGCCTGCTCCTTGCGCTTGCGCAAGTTCTCGCGCAGGCGCTCGGCCAGACGGTCCTGGCGATCGTCGCCCTTCTTCGGGGCCGGGGCCTTCGTCTTTTCCGTCATGCCGCGTCCGCCGGCAGCGGGGTGGCCTCCGGCGCCTTCTGCCAATGCCTCTGCCACGCCTGGAACATCAGCACGCACCACAGCCGGTACTGCCAGTTGCGCGTGCCCGACAGGTGCTCGGCCCACAGCCGGCGCGCCTGGGCGGCGTCGAGCAGCCCATCCTCGCGCAGCGCGCGCTCGTCCAGCAAATCCTCGGCCCAATCGCGCAGCGGGCCGCGCAGCCAGGAGTCGATCGGCACGCCGAAGCCCATCTTCGGCCGCTCCACCAGCGCCGGCGGCACGTGGCGGTACAGCACTTGGCGCAGCAGCCACTTGCCCTTGCCGTCGCGGATCTTCTGGTGCCCCGGCAGGCGCCACGCCAGCTCCACCACCCGGTGGTCGAGCAGCGGCACGCGCGCCTCCAGCGCCACGGCCATGCTGGCGCGGTCCACCTTGGCCAGGATGTCGTCCGGCAGGTAGGTGGCGGCGTCCAGGTACTGCATGCGCTCGACGAAGTCGGACAGACCGCGCGCGTCGTCCCACACGGCACCATGCGGCTCGCGCCCGCCCAGCACCAGCGCGTCCGGTTCCTTCCACTGGCTGACGAGGTCGCGGTAGAGGGCGTCCGGCCCGGCGGCGGACAGCACGGCGGCCAGCTTGTGCAGCTTGTCGCCGGGCAGGCGCGGCAGCCCGCGCACCGGCAGCAGGCCGAACAGCGCGTCCCAGCGCCCCGGCGGTACGCGTCGGATCAGACCCGCCGCCGCCCCACGCAGCCCCGCCGGCAGCGGCGCCAGCGTCCGCCAGAGCTTCGAGCCCAGGAAATAGCGGTTGTAGCCGGCGAACAGCTCGTCCCCGCCGTCGCCCGACAGCGCCACGGTGACGGACCGGCGCGTCATCTCCGACACCAGGAAGGTCGGGATCTGCGAGGAATCGGCGAACGGCTCGTCGTACCATTCGGCCAGCTTCGGGATGACGGCCAGCGCGTGGTGCGGCTCGACCGTCAGCTCGGTGTGGTCGGTGCCCAGGTGCGCCGCCACGGCGCGCGCGTCGACCGCCTCGTCGAAGCCGGCCTCCTTGAAGCCGATGGTGAAGCTGCGCACCGGCCGGTCGCTCTGCGCCTGCATCAGCGCCACGACCGTGGAGGAGTCGATGCCGCCCGACAGGAAGGCGCCCAGCGGCACGTCGGCCACCATCTGCCGGCCGACGGCGTCCATCAGCAGCGCTTCCAGCCGGTCGGTGGCGTCCTTGTCCGACAGGTCCAGCCGGTCGGCGATGCCGCCGCGCACCACGGCACCCAGGTCCCAATAGACGGTGCGTTCCGGCTCGGCCGTCCCGCGGAAGGTCAGGATGGTGCCCGGCTCCTGCTTGCGCACGCCCTGGTAGATGCTGTGCGGCGCCGGTACGTAGGCGAAGCGGAAATAGGCCGACAGCGCGTCGCGGTCGATGTCCGCGCGGAAGTCCGGGTGCGCGCGCAGCGCCTTGGGCTGCGATCCGAACAGCAGCGTGCCGTCCATCCGCGCCCAGTACAGCGGCTTGATGCCCAGCTGGTCGCGCACGAGGTGCAGCGCGCGTTCCTGCCGGTCCCACAGCGCGAAGGCGAAGATGCCGATCAGGCGCCGGGCGGTGGCCGCGACGCCCCAGGCCGCGCAGGCCTCGACCAGCACCTCGGTGTCGGAATGGCTGCGGAACGTGTGGCCTTTGGCCTCCAGTTCCGCGCGCAGGTCCTGGAAATTGTAGATCTCGCCGTTGAAGGCGATGACCCAGCGGCCGTCGGCCGATTCCATCGGCTGGCGGCCCAGCGGCGACAGATCGACGATGGCGAGGCGGCGGTGCGCCAGCGCCACGCCGGCCGCCCCGTCCACCCACACGCCGTCGCCGTCGGGCCCGCGGTGGGTGATCGTCGCGTTCATCCGGCGCACGGCCGCCTCCAGCCCGACCGCAGTCCGGCTGGAGGAGGAAGCGACGAAACCGCAGAAGCCGCACACGTTCGGATACCGTACGCTTAGTGGTCGGAGCCGTGCAGGATCGCCTCGCGCAGGCCGGTGTCGTAGCCCATGCCGGCCGGCGTGATCACCGCGCCCTTCTCGTCCTGGCGGACCAGCCCCTTGCGGCCCAGCGCCACCCACACCGCCTGGTTCTGCAGCCCGGTGGCGTCGCGCCCCGCCACCACGTAGTGGCCGAGGTGGAAGTGGTCGCCGTGCGCGTGCGGCAGGCGGGTGACCAGAAAGGCCCCCTCCTCCTCCTCGACCGGGCTGTTCTCCACCCGGGCGATCTCCTGGAGCAGCGTCAGCGTCTTCAGCTGCAGCGCGTTGAGGCCGAGGGGGTTCTTCTTGTTGGGCGCCATGGGATCCGACCCTGTCTTACCGGGAAAAGGCTGGGCAGTAGATCGGCTCGCCGCCCGCGCTGTCAAGCACGGGCGGCATGGCGCCGCCGGGTCGCTGAAGAAGTCCGGCCTTACTTCTTCGACAGCGCCTCGACGATCTTCCAGATGTTGCGGATCTGGCGGGCGTCCTTCTGCCAGTAGTCGGTGCCGTTGTAGCCCCACCAATCCCAGCAGCCGTTCGGGTTGCCGCCGGTCATGCCGGTGGCCGCCGCCTGCGGGTACAGCACGACGATGTTGTTGCGCTCGGCAAAGTCGTTGTAGCCGGCGTCGCGCGCGAACAGGTAGGTGCGCGACGGGTCCTTGCTCTCCTTGTTGATCATGTCCTCGTTCTGGTGGCAGCCGTGCAGCGCGATGTGCAGCGAGCAGGCAGCACCCGTCTTGCACGCCTCCGGAACGTAGACGTAGCCGGTCTTGTGCATCAGCCCCTGCGGGTTGGTGGCGCCGATCACGTTCGTCTGGCTGAAGGCGATCAGGTTGGCCGGATCGGCCGGGCGGTTGGCCTGCGGGGCGGCGGCCTTGGCCGGGTGCAGGAAGCTCAGGATGTCCTGGGCGCCCGGCACGTCGCAGTCGGCGATGTAGGGTGCGCCGGCGAAGCAGTTGCGCCCGTTCGGGCGGCTGTCGGTCGGCATGGTGTGCGGCATGCCGTCCACCGTCACCGCCTTCAGGTTGGCGTCGGCCTTCTGCCCGGCCGGGCAGCCCGCCATCAGCTCGCCGTACAGCGCCTTGGTCGCGTCGCTGACCTTGGCCGGCACGGTGTCGTCCTTGCCGCCGGAGATCAGGTAGACGCGGTCGCCGCACAGGTTGGCCTGCGCGTCGACCTTCTTGCGGTCGAAGGCGTCCTTGGCCAACTCCATCAGACGCGACGTCTCGATCGGCAGCGCGGCGATCGCGCCCAGCGGCATGCCCAGCTTCTCATAGTAGGCGGTGCACAGGCCGACGGCGGTGATCTCGCTGGTCACCGGATAGGCGGGGTTCCCCTTCAGGTAGTCGGCGCAGCGGTACGGCGGGCCGGCGACCATGCCCACGCCCACCAGGTCGGCCGAGCGCGCGATGTGAAGCTGGTGCGCCATGGCGGCACCCGACGAGATGCCGGAGACCGAGACGTCCTTGCGGTCGATCGACAGCGCGATCTTCTTGGCCTTCAGCTCGGCGATCTCCGCCTTGGCCTGCGGCGCGGCGCCAACGACGGCGGCCAGACAGACGGCGGCGAAGGCGACGGGTCGCGCCCATCCATAGTTGTTCATGGCGATAATTTCCCCCGGATTTATCGTGCTGCACTGCGGCATACAGTATCATGGAGGGAATTACCTGTCAGCCAGCAACGCCGTCATTACACGGCACACGGACAATGCGCCGCAACGCGTGCACCGGCAGGCACCCAACGCCAGCCGCACCGCCGTCCCGCGTGCAACGCAGCGTTTGCGCTCTGGCATCGGCGGCGCGGGTCGGGCATAAAACGGCGCGGGTGGGTGGCGCGAGGCCGCCCGGCAGGCCCGGCCCATGATGCTCCGGCTGACGCGCCGGCAAGGATGGATGGACATGACGATTCTGGTCACCGGCGCCGCCGGCTTCATCGGCTCGCACGTCGCCAAGGCGCTGCTGGAGCGCGGCGAGGAAGTGCTCGGCATCGACAACATGAACAGCTACTACGCCATCGCGCTGAAGCAGGCGCGCCTTGCCCGGCTGACCGACAACCAGCACTTCCACTTCATCAAGGGCGACATCGCCGACCGCGCCCTGATCGAGGAGATCGGCGACGCGCTGAAGGAGGTGACGGGGGTCGTCCACCTCGCGGCGCAAGCCGGCGTGCGCTATTCGATCGAGAACCCCTACACCTACGTCGACACCAACGTGATGGGCCAGGTGGTGCTGCTGGAGGCGGCGCGGCGCATGCCGAACCTGCAGCACTTCGTCTACGCCAGCACCTCGTCCGTCTACGGCAACAACACCAAGCTGCCCTTCTCCGTGGACGACCGGGTGGACACGCCCGTCTCCGTCTACGCCGCCAGCAAGAAGGCCGGCGAGATGCTCAGCTACTGCTACGCCCACCTGCACCGCATCCCGGCCACGGGCCTGCGCTTCTTCACGGTGTACGGGCCGTGGGGCCGGCCGGACATGGCCGCCTACCTGTTCACCGACGCCATCGTGCACGGCCGGCCGATCCGCGTGTTCAACGGCGGCAACATGCGGCGCGACTTCACCTATGTGGACGACATCGTGGCCGGTGTGCTGGCGGCGCTGGACCGCCCGGCGCCGCCCGACGAATCGGGCGTGCGGCACCGCGTCTTCAACCTGGGCAACAACAACACCGAAGAGTTGATGCGCTACATCGCCATCATCGAGGAGGCGCTGGGTCAGAAGGCGGTGATGCAGATGGAGCCGATGCAGCCCGGCGACGTGCCCGCCACCTACGCCGACATCGAGGCCAGCCGCCGCGAACTGGGCTTCGAACCGAAGACCCCGATCGAGATCGGCCTGCCCCGCTTCGTGCAGTGGTACAAGGAGTACCATGGCCTCGTCTGAGTCCGGGCGCCCACGGCTCCTCTACCTCGTCACCGAGGACTGGTATTTCTGGTCGCACCGCCTGCCCATGGCGCGGGCGGCGCGCGACGCCGGCTTCGACGTCGCCGTGGCCACCCGCGTCGACAAGCACGCCGACCGCATCGCCGCCGAGGGCTTCCGCGTCCTGCCGCTGACGTGGCGCCGCCGCAGCGTCCATCCCGGCGAGGCGCTGTCCGCCGTGGCCGAGATCGCATCCCTCTACCGCCGCGAACGGCCGGACGTGGTGCACCACGTGTCGCTGAAACCGGTGGTGCTGGGCGGGCTGGCCGCCATGGCGGCGGGCGTGCCGGCGGTGGTCAACGCGCTGACCGGCCTGGGCTCCGCCTTCCTCGGCAAGGGTGGGCTGAAGTCCAGGATCGCCGGCACCGTGGCGCGCACGGCGTTGCGCACCATCCTCAAGCGCCGCAACAGCCTGCTGGTGCTGCAGAACACCGACGACCGCGACCACCTCGTGCGCCTCGGCCTCGTGCCGCCGGACCGCGTGTGGGTGATCCGCGGCTCCGGCGTCGACACCGGCCACTTCGCCGTCCTGCCGGAGCCGCCGCCGCCCGTCGTCGCCGGCTACGTCGGCCGCCTCCTGGAGGACAAGGGCGTGCGCCCGCTGGTGGAGGCCCACCAGATCCTCCGCGCGCAGGGGCTCGACGTCCGCCTGCTGCTGGCCGGCACGCCGGACCCGGAGAACCCCACCTCCATCCAGCCGGCCGAGCTGGAACGATGGAAGGCCCTGCCCGGCGTCGAACTGGCCGGCCACGTCACGGACGTGCGCACCGTGTGGACGCGCGCCCACATCGCCGTGCTGCCGTCCCGGCGCGAGGGCCTGCCCAAGAGCCTGCTGGAAGCCGCCAGCTGCGGCCGCGCCATCGTCGCCACCGACGTGCCCGGCTGCCGCGAGGTGGCGCGTGCCGGCGAGAACGCCCTGCTGGTCCCGGTGGACGACGCCCCGGCGCTGGCCGAAGCGATCGGCACGCTGGCGCGCGACGCCGTCCTGCGCCACCGCTTCGCCGCCGCCGGCCGCCGTCTCGTGGAAAGCGACATGGCCGCCGACGCGGTGGGTGCGAAGACGGTGGAGCTGTACCGCACCCTGCTGGCCTCCGCCCGCCCCGGCGCCACCCCCCTGCCGCAGCCGAGGACGCCATGACCGCAGCTCTCGTCCTCGCCCTCACGGTGATCGCGTCCTGGCTGCTGGTCGGCCGCGTGCTGGCCTACCTGCGGCACCGCGCCATCCTCGACCACCCGAACGACCGCTCCAGCCACACCATCCCCACCCCGCGCGGCGGCGGCTGGGGCGTGATGCTGACCGTGCTGCCGGCCTGGGCGCTGGTCGGCGTCTGGACCGGCAACCCGGTGCAGGTGGTGCCGGTGCTGGCCGCCGCGGCGGCGCTGATGGCCATCTCCTGGATCGACGACCGCCGCGGCCTGGGTGCCGGCCCGCGTTTCCTGACGCAGGTCGCCGCCGTCGCCGTCGGGCTGGCCGCCCTGCCCGCCGACCAGCCGGTTCTGCAGGGCTGGCTGCCGCTGTGGCTCGACCGCGCCTTGGCCGGCTTCGCCTGGCTGTGGTTCGTCAACCTGTTCAACTTCATGGACGGCATCGACGGTCTGGCCGGCAGCGAGGCCGCCACCGTCGGCGGCGGGCTGGCGCTGGTGGCGGCGCTCGCCGGGCTCGACCCGGCGCTCGGCCTGTACGGGCTGGCGGTTGCCGGTGCGGCGCTGGGCTTCCTGGGCTGGAACTGGCACCCGGCCAAGGTCTTCATGGGCGACGTCGGCAGCGTGCCGCTGGGCTACCTGCTGGGCTGGCTGCTGCTCGGCGTTGCGGCGCACGGCTATTGGGCGGCGGCGCTGCTGGTGCCGCTGTACTTCCTGGCCGACGCCACCATCACCCTGCTGCGCCGGGCATCCGAGGGCAAGAAGGTCTGGCAGGCCCACCGCGAGCACTTCTACCAGAAGGCCACGCAGCGCGGCCGCACCCACGCCCAGGTCGTCCTCGCCGTGCTCGCCGCCAACGCCGCCCTGGTGGCGCTGGCCGCGGCGTCGCTGGAGGTTGGCTGGGCGACGGTGCCGGCGGGTGCCGCGGTCGTGCTGCTGCTGCTGGCGAACCTCGCGCGGGCGAAGCGGGTGGCGGCGTGAGGAACGCTTTGCCCCCTCCCGCCCTCCGCTGGCGCTCCGGGCACCCTCCCCCTCTTCGAGGTGGAGGGTTTTGCTCGAAGCGGCGGCAGTCCCCTCCACCTCGAAGAGGGGGAGGGTTAGGGAGGGGGCAAGACCTTCGCTCCCCCACCCACTCCCCAAGGGTCCGCTAGATGCGCGTCCTTGTCACCGGCGCCACCGGCTTCGTCGGCCGCACCCTGGTCCCGCTGCTCCTTGACCGCGGCCACACCGTCCGCGCCGCCGTCCGCCGCCCGGACGCGGCAGTTCCCGGCGCGGAAGCCGTCGCCGTCGGCGACATCGGCCCGGACACCGACTGGGCGAAAGCGCTGGACGGCGTCGACGCCGTCGTCCACCTCGCCGCGCGCGTGCACGTGATGCAGGACACGGCCGCCGACCCGCTGGCCGCGTTCCGCGCCGTCAACACCACCGGCACCCGCCGCCTCGCCGAAGCGGCGGCGGCACGCGGCGTGAAGCGCTTCGTCTATCTCAGCTCCATCAAGGCCGTCACCGACGAGAGCCGGCCGGAGCCCATCGGCGACTCCACCCCGCCCGACCCGCACTCCCCCTACGGCGTCTCCAAGCGGGAAGCCGAACAGGCGCTGGCCGGGATAGCCGGGCTCGAACCCGTCATCCTGCGCCCGCCGCTGGTCTACGGCCCCGGCGTCGCCGGCAACCTGCGCACGCTGCTTAGGCTGTGCGCCCGGCGCGTCCCGCTGCCGCTGGCCTCCGTGCGCAACCGCCGCAGCCTGATCCACGTCGGCAACCTCGCCGACGCCATCGCCCTCTGCCTCGTCCATCCCGCCGCCCCCGGCCGCACCTTCGTGCTGAGCGACGGCGCCGCACTCTCCACCGCGGACCTGATCCGCGCCTTCAGCGCCGGCCTGGGCGTGGCGCCGCGCCTGTTCCCCTGTCCGCCGGCGCTGCTGAAGCTGGGCGCCACGCTCGCCGGGCGCATGGCGGCGTACGACCGGGTCGCCGGCTCGCTGGAGCTGGACGACCGTGGCATCCGGGAAACGCTGGGCTGGTCGCCGCCCTGCCCGCCCGCGTCCGGCTTGCGCGCCACCGCCGAATGGTTCAAAGCTGGCGCCGTCCAGTAGCACGCAGGGTTGTTTCTGATGCGCATCCCGTCCCCACGGGCCTTTCTCGTCTACGCCCACGATCTGGTGATGACCGGCGTGGCCTTCGTGGTGGCGCTGTACCTGCGCGTCGGCATGCTGGCGTTCGACCAGTACGCCACTGTGCTGACGCTGGGCGCGCCGATCATGGTGGCGATCGCGGCGGTGGTGTTCCGCCAGCTCGGCCTGTACCGCGGCATCTGGCGCTACGCCTCCATCCCCGATCTGGCCCAGCTGATCCGCGCCGTCACGGTGGCGGTGCTGATCTTCGTGCTGGCGATGTTCCTGCTGACGCGGCTGGACGCGCTGCCCCGCTCCATGCCGCTCATCCTATGGTTCGTGCTGCTGGTGCTGCTGGGCGGCCCGCGCTTCGCCTACCGCCTGCTGAAGGACCGCCGGCTGGGGCTGGAGGACGCGGCGTCCGCCCCGCAGATCCCCGTGCTGCTGCTGGGCGTGGGCGACGCGGCGGAGCTGTTCATCCGCTCGCAGACCAACAACCACTCCATGTACCGCGTCGTCGGCCTGCTGGACGACAAGAACCGCCGCATCGGCCAGTCGGTGCGCGGCGTCCCCGTCCTCGGCGCGCCCGAGGACATGGCCGAGGTGGTGCGCCGCCTGGAACGGCGCGGCGAGCGTCCGCAGCGCCTGATCCTGACCAAGGAGCAGACGGAGCTGGCCGGCGCCCCCGTGCGCGACCTGCTGGACCAGGCGGAGCAGCTTGGCCTCACCCTGTCCCGCCTGCCCAGCCTGACCGAATTCAAGTCGGCGCTGGACGAAGGCAAGATCGAGGTGCGCCCGATCGCCATCGAGGACCTGCTGGGCCGCCCGCAGGCCGTGCTGAACAGCGGCGCCATCACCGGCCTCGTCACCGGCCGGCGCGTGCTGGTCACCGGGGCCGGCGGCACCATCGGCAGCGAACTGGTCCGCCAGATCGCCGCGCTGGCCCCCGAATCGCTGGTCCTGGTCGATGCCGGGGAGTTCAACCTCTACACCATCGACCTGGAGATTCGCGGGCGCTACCCGTCGCTGGCCCTGCACACGGTGCTGGCCGACGTGCGCGACCGCGACCGCGTGCAGCGCCTGTTCCAGCAGCACCGCCCGGCCCTGGTCTTCCACGCCGCCGCGCTGAAGCACGTGCCGCTGGTCGAGATGAACCCGCCGGAAGGGGCGCTCACCAACGTCATCGGCACCCGCAACGTGGCCGACGCGGCGCGGGCCAGCGGCAG
The DNA here is from genome assembly GCF_035627195.1 of Azospirillum sp. Classification (GTDB taxonomy): domain Bacteria; phylum Pseudomonadota; class Alphaproteobacteria; order Azospirillales; family Azospirillaceae; genus Azospirillum. The sequence continues at coordinate 14,124 of NZ_DASPMG010000038.1, read as the reverse complement.
CCTCGCCATGGTGCTGATCTCCACCGACAAGGCGATCCGCCCGACCAGCGCCATGGGCGCCACCAAGCGCTTCGCCGAGTGCTATTGCCAGGCGCTCGACCTGCTGCCGCCGGCCACGCCCGGCGAATCGCCGACCCGCTTCATGACCGTGCGCTTCGGCAACGTGCTGGGCTCCTCCGGCTCCGTGGTGCCGCTGTTCCAGCGCCAGCTCGCCAAAGGCGGGCCGCTGACCGTCACGCACCCGGACATGCGCCGCTACTTCATGACCGTGCGCGAGGCGGTGGAGCTGGTGCTCCAGGCGTCCGCCCACGGCGTGGACCGCGCCGACGAGCGCGGCAAGGTGCTGGTGCTGGACATGGGCGAGCCGGTGAAGATCGTCGACCTCGCCCGCCAGATGATCCGCCTCGCCGGCTTCCGGCCGGAGGTGGACATCCGCATCGAGTTCACCGGCCTGCGCCCCGGCGAGAAGCTGTTCGAGGAGATCCTCTCGGCGGCCGAGGCGCCGACGCGCACGGAGGCCGACGGCGTCTTCCTGGCGTCGCCCGGCGTCATCGACTACGCCCTCATCAACCGCGCCGCCGCCGAGCTGGAAGCCGCCGCCCGCGCCGGCGACGAGGAGCGCGTGCTGGCCCAGCTCGCCACCATCGTGCCCGGATACCGCACCGAGGAAGGCGCGGGCGCCGACGAGGTGCCGGCCGGCGCGCGGGGCTGACCGGAGAGAACACGTTCCTATCATAAAGGGCTTGCGCGGTCGAAAACCTTATCGTATAAACCGCGCCACCCCAGCGGACGGGCTGCCGTAGCTCAGTGGTAGAGCACTCCCTTGGTAAGGGAGAGGTCGAGAGTTCAATCCTCTCTGGCAGCACCATTCCCCTCCCAAGAAAACATTCCCACAGTTCCACCTGCACGCGCGATGCTGTAGGTTGGGTTGAGCGTCAGCGAAAACCCAACGTTCCGCGGTGCCAAACGCTGTTGGGTTTTCGCTGACGCTCAACCCAACCTACGAATCCCCAGGGCCATGAGCGACTTCAAGATCGGCGACAAGGTCACGATCCACACCAGCCAGGGCGGGCCGCAGAGCCTCGCCACGGTCACCCGCTTCCTCGCCAACGGCAAGGGCATGGAGCTGTCGGACGGCAGCCAGTGGCGCGCCGACGGCAAGCGCCAGTTCCACTACAAGGGCGGCTTCTACAAGGGCCCCTGGGTCGAACCCTTCAGCCCCGGCGACGACGACCACGTCGCCAAGCGCCGCCACATCGGCCGGCTGCACAAGTGGGCGCGCGAGCTGACGCTCGAATCGCCCCTGGGCGGCCCGGCGCTGAAGCGCATCCTCGACCTGATCGAGGCCGAGACCAAGGCGGCGACCAAAGAGGCGGAATAGCCATGGCGCGGGCGCAGTTCCGCACCTACAAGGTGCACTTCGCGCGCATCACCTCCGGCCTGCGCGGCCGGTCGGAGCGCGACGTGATGATCGACCGCCTGAAGCGCTTCGTCTCCGACAACGGCATGGCCGGCGAACTGGACCGCATCATCCCGCACGGTGCTTTCGGCATCGTCGAGATCCGCTGCACGGACAAGCTGGCCTCCCGCCTGTCCGACATGCCGGAGGTGGAGACGGTGCTGGAGGCGTGAGCCCGGCATTTTTTTTCGGGAACTTGTCCCCCGCTCCGGTGACCAAGGGCACGTCACCAACCGTGGGAGCGACCATGTCCATCACCCGCAAGGCCCTGATTCCGGCCCTCGGCCTCGCCGCCGGCCTGCTATGCGCCGCCGCCCCGGCCGCCGCCGATTCGATGACTTGCAGCCCGATGACGCTCAACATGCGCTGCAGCATCACCTACACCGGTTCGCCAAAGATCGGCACCTTGCGGGTGGAATCGGCCACCAACCTGAAGCTGAGCGTGCAGCACTCGATCAGGTACGGCCGCTGCGACTCTCCCGTCACCACGAGTTCCGTCACGACGCCGCTGGCGCCCAAGGGCGCCTTCCTGGTCTCGCTGCCCCCCGCCAACGGCACCAGCGCCACCCTGACCGCGTGCGCCAGCGTCACCTTCTACTGCGCCGACGAGACGAACGGCGGCGTCGCCCAGTGCATGGACGTCCTGCGGGTGACCGCGTACTGACGCCGACGCTACTCCGCCGCCATCGTCAACTGCCGCTCCAGCTCGCCCTGGAGCTGGCGGGGGGTGACCGGCTTGTGGGCGATGCCCAGCCCGTGCGCGGTGGCGTCCTGCTGGCACTCCGGGCCGGTCTCGCCGGTCAGCAGCACCGCCGGCACCACGTGGCCGACCTGCTCGCGGATCGCCAGGATCGCCTCCGTGCCGACGCGGCCGGCGCGCAGGCGGTAGTCGGCGACGATCAGGTCGGGCGCCCGCCCCTTGCCCCGCAGCCGTTCCAGCGCCTGCTCGGCCGAGCCGGCGATCAGCACCTCGCAGCCCCACTCCCGGAACATCGCCTGCAGGCCCAGCAGCACGATGGCGTCGTCGTCGATCAGCACCACGAACCGCCCGGCGGCGGCCGGCGCGGCCGGCGCCACCACCGCACCCCGCACCGGCTGCGCCGCGGCGGGGGCGAGCGGCACCGTCACGGTGAACATCGATCCCTGCCCCGGTGCCGACCGCACCGCCACCGGATGGACCAGCAGCCGCGACAGCCGCTTCACGATCGCCAGCCCCAACCCCAGTCCCTGCCCGCGGTCGCGCTCGGAATTGGCGACCTGGTGGAACTCCTGGAAGATGGTTTCCAGGTGCTCGGCCGGGATGCCGATGCCGCTGTCGCGCACGGTGATCCGCGCTTGCCCCGCCTCCACCACGCACTCCAGCCGCACGCCGCCGCGCTCGGTGTAGCGCACCGCGTTCTCGACGAGGTTGCGCACCATGCGGCCCAGCAGCGTGGCGTCGCTGCGCACCGTCACGTCGCCGGACAGGACGACGGCGAAGAACAGGCCCTTGCTCTCCGCCACCGGGGTGTAGGAGGCGCCGATGTGCTCCAGCAGCGGCCCCAGCGCCACATCCCCCACCTGCGGCACGATCACGCCCGCGTCCAGGCGGGAGACGTCGAGCAGGCTGTCCAGCAGCCCCTTCAGCGTGTCGATCCCGCGGTCGAGCATGGTCAGCATGTCCCGCCCGCGCTCGTCGTGCACGTGGCGCGCCAGCGCCGCCGAGAAGAAGAACAGCGACTGGATCGGCTGGCGCAGGTCGTGGCTGGCGGCGGCCAGGAACTTGGTCTTGGCGAGGTTGGCGCGCTCCGCCTCCTCCTTGGCGGCGCGCAGCGCCTCGCCCGCGTTGTGGCGGTCGGTCACGTCCTGCAGGTAGGCGGCGAACCCCTCGCGCGAGGGGAAGGCGCGCACCGCGTACCAGCGCCCGTGCGTGGTGGAGAACGCTTCGAACTCCGCCGCCCCGCCACCTTCCATCACCCGCCGGGCGTTCTCTTCGAAGGCGCTGCCCACGGCACCGGGAAACGCTTGCCAGAGGTCCATGCCGATGAAGTCGTGCCCGCCGCCCAGCAGCGTCCGCGCGCGTTCGTTCATGAAGGCGATGCGCCAGTCGCGGTCGACTTCCAGCACGCTGTCGTTGGTGCAGTCCAGCACCTCCGCCCGCTTGCGCGCGGCGGCGTGCGCCTGATCGCGCAGGGCCGCCTGATCCTGCACCGCGTCGGCCATGGCATCGAAGGCGTGGCCCAGCGCCGAAAGCTCGTCCCGCCCGCCGGACAGCCGGGCGCGGGCGGACAGGTCGCCCATGGCCCAGCGCGCCACCGCCGTCTCCAGCGCGCGCACCGGACGCAGCAGCAGCCGTGCCCCCAGCCACGCCGACACCATGGCCAGCACCAGCCCGGCGGCGATCAGCAGCATGCCGCGCCACGTCGATTTCGTGACGTCGGCGAACGCCAGCTCGCGGTCGAGCCCGACGGCGACGAACAGCCCCTGCGCCCCGCCCCTCAGCGCGATGTGGCTGACGATGCGGCGCACGCCGTCCATCGCGTCGGTGTCCAGCGTGCCGACCTCGCGGCTGCCGCGCAGCGGCATGAACGCCGCCGGCATCGCGGTGCCGACCGTCTCCACCGCTTCCGGCTGGCGGGCAAGCAGGGTGCCGTTGCGGTCGGCGATCAGCAGCGCCATGCCCGGCGGCAGCGGCTTCTCGGCCATGTAGCGGTTGAGCCAATCGAGGTCGAGCGCCGCTCCCACCACCCCCACCAGCCGCCCGAGATCGTCGTGCACCGGATAGGCGACGTGCAGGCTGCGCCGCCGGCTCTGCTTGCCGAACACATAGTCGCCGACGGCGAAGCCGTCGTTGCGCACCGCGCGTTGAAACCATGCCCGGTCGGCGACGTTGTTGCGCGTCCCCGGCTCGCCCGCGCACATGCCCTGCCCGCCGACGTCCATCACGTCGATCAGGGCGTATTGCGGGAACTGGATCTTCAGCCGCTCGACCAGATCGTTGCAGCGCACCGAATCCAGCTTGCGCACCGATTCCACCTGCGACAGCGCCACCACCAGCTGCCGCCCGCCGTCGATGATGCGCGCCAGTTCGTCCGCCATCAGCTCGACATGCCGGCCCGTCGTCGCCGTCACCTCGTCCATGCGGGTGCGGCGCAGGTCCAGCTCGCTGTAGGCCTGGATGGCGATGGCGGGCAGAAGGGTGATGCCGACGAGGAGAAAGAGCCGGGTGAGCAGGGTCATCAGGAAGCGTCGTCCGTGCCGCGCTGGGTCGGGTCGCGTACGCCGCTGCGCCGCCAGGTCCGAACATTCGGATCTTCGCCAAACATGGTTAATTGCTAGTTAACTATGTTTGACCTGCCCATCGGAGATAGGGACCCGCCCCTGGAACCTCCGGCGCCACCGCACGGTTTGCGAAAGGCGCCAACCGAGGGAGGGGATTTGCGATGAGCGTCGAAACCATGATCCGCGACACCTACGACCAGGTGTTCGGCGGCGAGCCGAACATGTCGACCATGGAGCGCGTGGCCTCGTCCGGCTTCGGGCTGATCCTGGCCGCGGCCGGCGTCAACCGTGCGGGCCTGCCGGGCGCCCTCATGGGCCTTGCCGGCGCCGCCCTGGTCGCCCGCGGCATGAGCGGCCACTGCCCGGTCAAGTCGATGATGGAGGGTGGCCACGCCCTGGGCCACGGCGGACGCCAGGAATACGTCGACCACGACGAGCAGCCGCAGACCCACCCGGCGGTCCAGCGGCACGTGCCCGCGATGGATTGATGGCCCTGATGGGTTGATGGCGATGTGACGCTTCGCTCCGCGCCGCGCCTGGGGCACACTCCGCCCGCGCAGGACCGGCGGAGGGGTACGGCATGGCGGAGCGGATCGTCCATCTGACGGGCGGCCTGACAGGCAATGGCACCAGCGTGGCGCTGGGCGTCGGCGCCACGGCACGCCTGCTCTACTGGGGCCCCGCCCTGCCGGATGACATGAACGCGTTGAGCGGCCTTGCCGCCACGCAGCCCGGCACCGGCCTGGACTCCCCCGGCATGCCGCCGCTGATGCCAGTGGCCGGCTGGGGCTACTGGGGCCAGCCGGCTCTCTCCGGCCGCCACGCGCACGGCGGCTGGGCGCCGCGCCTCGTGGTCTCCGGCGTCCAGGAAGGTCCGGGCATCGCCCGCATCGCGCACGAGAGCGAGGACGGCACGCTGGCCACCGCCACCGCCCTGACGCTCGACGCCGGGACCGGCGTGCTGACGTCCGTCACGGAGGTGACCAACCGCGCGGCCGAGCCCTACCGCCTGGACTGGTGCGCGTCGCTCTGCCTGCCGCTGCCCGGCTTCCTGGACGAGGCGCTGGTCTTCGAGGGCACCTACGTGCAGGAGTTCCAGGAGCGCCGCGTGGCCCTGGGCGCCGGCACCCTGGTGCGGGAGAACCGCCGCGGCCGCACCTCGCACGACAGCTTCCCCGCCGTGATCCTCGGCCCCGGCGGATTCGGCAACCGGCACGGCGGCGTCTACGGCTTCCACCTGGGCTGGAGCGGCAACCACCGCGTTCTGGTGGACGGCCTGCCGGACGGCACCCGCGTCGTCCAGCTGGGCGAGCTGCTTCACCCCGGCGAGGTGGTGCTGGCGCCCGGCGAGACCTACCGCAGCCCGCCCGCCTACGCCGTCTTTGCCCCCGACGGGCTGGACGGCCTGATGGCGCGCACCCACGCGCACGTCCGCGCCCGCATCCTGCCGCGCCGCCTCGGCCCCCGCCCGGTGCACTTCAACAGCTGGGAGGCGGTCTACTTCAACCACGACCGCGCCGCCCTCCTCGACCTCGTGGAGCGCGCCGCGCGCGTCGGCGTGGAGCGCTTCGTGCTGGACGACGGCTGGTTCCACGGCCGCAACGGGCACACCGCGGGCCTGGGCGACTGGTGGCCGGACGAAGGCAAGTACCCCGACGGCCTGCGCCCGCTGGCCGAAGCCGTGCAGGCCAAGGGCATGCAGTTCGGCCTGTGGGTGGAGCCGGAATACGTGAACCCCGACAGCGACCTGTTCCGCGCCCACCCCGACTGGATCCTCGACCTGCCCGGCGCCCGCGATCCCGCGCCCAAGCGCCAGTACCTCCTCGACCTCGGCCGGCCAGAGGTGGCGGAGCACGTCTTCGCCCGCCTCGACGCGCTGCTGGCGCCAGGGTACATCGCCTACCTGAAGTGGGACATGAACCGCGACGCCGCCCCGGCGGCCAGCGGCGGCGAGCCCGCATGGCGGCGCCACGTGCTGGCGCTCTACGATCTGCTGGAGCGGCTGCGCGCCAGCCACCCGCATGTGGAGATCGAGACCTGCGCATCCGGCGGCGGCCGCGCCGACTGGGGCATCCTGGCGCGCACCGAGCGCGTGTGGCCCAGCGACAGCAACGACGCGCACGACCGCGTCGCGATCCAGCGCGGCTTCTCGCTGTTCTTCCCGCCCGAGGTGATGGGCAGCCACGTGGGGCGGGAGCGCTGCACGGTAACCGGCCGGCGCAACGACCTGTCCTTCCGCTGCGCCGTGGCGCTGTTCGGCGCCATGGGCGTGGAATGGGACATCCGCGCTTTGTCGGACGAGGAACTGGCCGAGCTGTCCGGCTGGATCGCGCTGCACAAACGCCACCGCGCCCTGCTGCACGGCGGCCGCCCGGTGCGCCTGGACCTGGACGGCGTGGAGGCCGCCGGCCACGGCGTGGTGGCGCCGGACGGCGGACAGGCGCTGTTCCTGGTGGCGCGTCTGGCGACGAAGGTGCAGCCCATCCACCTCCGCCTGCCCGGCCTCGACCCGCGGTCCGTCTACCGGATCACTGTCCCCGACGGCGTTCCCGACGGCATCGCCGCCGCCCTGCCGCGCGCCCGCGAAGGCCTGACCTTCACCGGCGCGCAACTGGCCGCCTACGGCCTGCGCCTGCCCCTCATGCTGCCCGACATCGCCCTGGTCCTGCTGGCGGAAAGAACTCAATAGCCCCTCTCCCTCGAGGGGGCGACGCCGAAGGGCGTCGCGGTTGGGGTGAGGGTGGTTACGGGCGGCAGCCCGGAGAAAGAGTCTTTGTCCCGCCTGCCGGCGGTAATGCCCCCTCATCCCAACCCTTCTCCCTCAAGGGGAGAAGGGCTTGTTGGTCACTTCGCCCGCAGATCCCGCACCCGCTTCGCCTTGCCGACGGAGCGTTCGATGGTGCCCGGCTCGCAGATCTCCACCTTGGTGGAAATGCCGATGTAGGACTTGATGTGGTGCTGCAGCGTCTTGGCCTGCACCGACGGCTCCGCCCCATGGTTTGTCGGCGCCGTCTCCACGCGCACGGCCAGCTTGTCCAGGTGCCCGTCGCGGGTGAGGATCAGCTCGTAATGCGGGGCCAGCGTCGGATCCTTGCAGATGATCTCCTCGATCTGCGTGGGGAAGACGTTGACTCCGCGGATGATCATCATGTCGTCGGAACGGCCGGTGATCTTGTCGATGCGCCGCATGCTGCGGGCCGTCGGCGGCAGAAGCCGCGTCAGGTCGCGCGTGCGGTAGCGGATCATCGGCAGGCCTTCCTTGGTAAGCGTGGTGAACACCAGCTCGCCGTACTCGCCATCCGGCAGAACCTCGCCCGTCTCCGGGTTGATGATCTCCGGATAGAAGTGGTCCTCCCAAATGACCGGGCCGTCCTTGGTCTCGACGCACTCGTTGGCCACACCCGGCCCCATGATCTCCGACAGGCCGTAGATGTCGACGGCGTCGATGCCGAACTTGCGCTCGATCTCCTCGCGCATGGCGTTCGTCCAGGGCTCGGCGCCGAAGATGCCGATGCGCAAGGACGTCTCCCAGGTGCGCAGCCCCTGCCGCTCCATCTCGTCGGCGATGTTCAGGATGTAGGACGGCGTCACCATGATGATGTCGGGCTGGAAGTCGCGGATCAGCTGGACCTGCTTCTCCGTCTGCCCGCCCGACATGGGGATGACCGTGCAGCCCAGCCGCTCGGCGCCGTAGTGGGCACCCAGGCCGCCGGTGAACAGGCCGTAGCCGTAGGCGACGTGCACCTTGTCGCCGCGCCGCCCGCCGGCCGCGCGGATCGAGCGGGCGACGAGGTTCGCCCACATGTCGATGTCGTTCTGGGTGTAGCCCACCACCGTCGGCCGCCCCGTGGTGCCGGAAGAGGCGTGCAGGCGCACGATCTCCTGCATCGGCACGGCGAACAGGCCGAAGGGGTACGTCTCGCGCAGGTCGTCCTTCTTGGTGAAGGGGAACAGGGCGAGGTCCTTCAGTTCCTTGAAGTCGCCGGGGTGGACGCCCTTGGCGTCGCACTTGCGCTTGAAGTGCGGGACGTTGGCGTAGGTGTGCTGGAGCGACCACTTCAGCCGCGCGACCTGCATCGCGGTGATTTCATCGCGGCTCGCCGTCTCGTAGTGGTCCAACTCGTGCTTGAGCGGCGCCTGGATCACGGACATTGCGTTTCTCTCCCATGAGGGCCTTTGCGGCCCGTTGTTCTTTGGCACTGGGGTGTCTGGAGCCCCTCCCCCCTCTCCCGTCAAGGGAGAGGGGCTTTGGGCGTCACACGCGCTCGATCACCGTCGCGATGCCCTGCCCAACGCCGATGCACATTGTACACAAGGCGCGGCGGACTTTCCTCTCTTCCAGTTCGTGCAGCGCCGTCAGCACCAGCCGCGCGCCCGATGCGCCCAGCGGGTGGCCCAGCGCGATGGCGCCGCCGTTCGGGTTGACGTGCTCCGCGTCGTCGGGCAGACCCAGCATGCGCATGACCGCCAGCCCCTGCGCGGCGAACGCCTCGTTCAGTTCCACCACGTCGATGTCGCCGATGGTCAGGCCCATGCGGTTCAGCAGCTTCAGCGAGGCCGGCGCCGGGCCGATGCCCATGATGCGCGGGGCCACGCCGGTCACCGCCATGCCGACCACGCGGGCGCGCGGCGTCAGGCCGTACTTCGCCACCGCCGCCTCCGACGCGACGATCAGCGCGGCGGAGCCGTCGTTGACGCCCGACGCGTTGCCGGCCGTCACCGTGCCGTCCTTGCGCACGACCGGCTTCAGCTTCGCCAGCGCCTCCAGCGTCGTCTCCGGGCGCGGGTGCTCGTCCGTATCAACAACGACATCGCCCTTGCGGCCCTTGATGGTGACCGGAACGATCTCGCGCTTGAAGCGCCCGCTCTCGATGGCGCGGCCGGCGCGCTGCTGGCTGCGGATGGCGAAGGCGTCCTGGTCCTCGCGGCTGACGTTGTAGTCCTGCGCCACGTTCTCCGCCGTCTCCGGCATGGAGTCGACGCCGTACAGCTCGCGCATCTTCGGGTTGATGAAGCGCCAGCCGATGGTGGTATCGTAGATCTCCGCCGCGCGGGAGAAGGCCGTGTCCGCCTTGCCCATCACGAACGGCGCGCGGCTCATGCTCTCCACGCCGCCGGCGATGATCAGGTCGGCCTCGCCCGCCTTGATGGCGCGGGCCGCGATGCCCACCGCGTCCATGCCCGACCCGCACAGCCGGTTCACCGTGGTGCCCGCCACACCCTCCGGCAGGCCGGCCAGCAGGGAGGCCATGTGGGCGACGTTGCGGTTGTCCTCGCCGGCCTGGTTGGCGCAGCCGTAGATCACGTCGTCCACGGCGGCCCAGTCGATGGTAGGGTTGCGCTCCATCAGCGCCTTGATGGGGGCGGCGGCCAGATCGTCGGTGCGCACCGCCGACAGCGCCCCGGCGTAGCGGCCGATGGGCGTGCGGATCACGTCGCAGAGGTAGGCTTCGGTCATCGCGTGTTCCTCGTTGGTCAGGCCAGATCCACGACGGCGCCCTTGATGGTCGCCGACTGGCCGCGGAAGATGCCGGTCACCACGCCGTCCTGGTTGGTGACGGTCACGTCGTACACGCCGGTGCGGCCCTTGCGGTGCACCTCGCGGCACACGGCGGTCAGCACGTCGCCCAGCTTGCCGGGGGCCGGGAAGGTGATGTGGCAGCCGGCGGCCACCGTCACCTCGTTGTTGGCGTTGCAGGCATAGGCGAAGGCGGTGTCGGCCAGCGTGAAGGTCATGCCGCCGTGGCAGATGTCGTGCCCGTTCACCATGTCCTTGCGCACGGTCATCGTCATCACGGCGTAGCCCGGCGCGATCTCCTTCAGTTCGATGCCGTGCGCCTGGGCGCACCAGTCGCGCTCGTACATGCCGCGGCCGACGGCCTCGGCGATCTCCTGGGCGGTGTGCGTCCGCTCAGCCATGGAACCCCTTCCTTCCCGAAACCTTGCGGCGGATCAGCGCGGAGGTGCGGTAGCGGTCCTCGCCGTACGCGGCGGCGAGGCCGTCCAGCACCGCGGCCACGCGGCCCGGCCCGATGTCGTCCGCCCAGGCCAGCGGCCCGCGCGGGTAGTTGACGCCCTTGGTCATGGCGATGTCCACGTCCCCGGCGGAGGCAACCCGCTGGAGCACCGCGTCCGCCGCCTCGTTGGCCAGCATGGCGACCGTGCGCATGACGATCAGGCCCGGCGCGTCGTCGATCACCGACACCGCCTTGCCCAGCGCCTGGAACAGCCCGGCCGCCGTGGCGACCGCGTCCGCCGACGCCTGATCCGCCGCCGCGATGGCAATCCGCCCGGCCTTGGCGTAATCCAGCGCCAGGTCGAACAGCACGAGGTCGGCGATGCCGTCCTCCTCCGCCCGCCGCGTGGCGGTGCGCCCGTCGGTCAGCGCCAGCGTGACGCCGTCCACCACCAGATGCCCGGTCTCGTCCGAGGCGCCCTCGGCGTCGAACGCCTCCTCCGTCACCTCCAGCCCGGCGCCGCGGATCAGGTCCACCAGCGCCTGCGCCGGCCCCAGGCCGCCCTTCACCTTCACGCCGGCCGGGCGCGGCCCGGTGCCGGCCGTATGCGGCGCCGGGGTCTCCGGCTCCGGCTTGTAGCGGTAGAAGCCCTGCCCGCTCTTGCGGCCCAGGCGTCCGGCCTCCACCAGCTCCTGCTGGATCAGCGAGGGCTGGAAGCGCGGGTCGCCGAAGTACGCCGCGTGCACCGACCGCGTGACCGCGAAGTTCACGTCATGCCCGATCAGGTCCATCAGCTCGAACGGCCCCATGCGGAAGCCACCGGCCTCGCGCATCACCGCGTCGATGGTGGCGGGATCGCCCGCCCCCTCCTGCATCAGCCGCAGCCCCTCGGCGTAGAACGGCCGGGCGACGCGGTTGACGATGAAGCCGGGGGTGGAGCGCGCATGCACCGGCGCCTTGCCCCACGCCTTGGCGGTGTCGAACAGCGTCTCCGCCATCGCACGATCCGTCGCCACACCGCTGATCACCTCGACCAGCGCCATCAGCGGCGCCGGGTTGAAGAAGTGCAGGCCCGCGAACCGCTCCGGCCGCTTCAGCGCGGCGGCGATGGCGGTGATGGACAGGGACGAGGTGTTGCTGGCCAGGATGGCGTCGGCGGCCACCGCCGCCTCCACCTCCCGGAACACCGCCTGCTTGACGGCGAGGTCCTCGACGATCGCCTCGACCACCAGCGAGGCCGTGTGCATCTCGGCATAGCCGCCCACCGGCCGCAGCCGGGCCACAACGGCGGAGCACTCGTCCGCCGCCATGCGGCCCTTCTCGACGAGCTTGCCAAGCGCGCCGGCAATGCTCTCCACCGCCTTGGCGGCGGCGTCGGGCCGGGCGTCGAACAGCAGCACCGGGTGGCCGCCTTGCGCCGCCACCTGCGCGATCCCCTGCCCCATGGCGCCGCAGCCGATGACGGCCACGGTCGCCGACCGGTCGAGCGCCGCCATCACTTGCCCTCGAACTTCGGCGCGCGCTTCTCGGTGAAGGCGGCGACACCCTCGCGGTAGTCCTGCGTGCGCCCGGCCTGGCGCTGGTAGTCGCGCTCCAGGTCCAGCTGTTCGTCCAGCGTGTTGGTGGCCGACGCCTGCATGGCCTGCTTGATCAGCGCCAGCCCCTTGGTCGGCTGCGTCGCCAGATGGCGGGCGAGCTTCTTCGCCTCGTCCTGCAGCGCCGCGTCGTCCACCACCTTGTAGATCATGCCCCAGGCCTCCGCCTGCTCGGCCGACACCTTGTCGCCCAGCATGGCAAGCGCCGTGGCGCGGCCCGAACCCACGAGGCGCGGCAGGAACCACGTGCCGCCGGAATCCGGCACAAGGCCCAGCTTGCAGAACGGCTGGATGAAGCTGGCCGAGCGCGCGGCCAGAACGATGTCGCAGGCCAGCGCGATGTTGGCGCCCGCCCCCGCCGCCACGCCGTTGACGGCGCAGACCACCGGGAACTCCAGCCCGCGCAGCGCGCGGACCAGCGGGTTGTAGTTCTTCTCCAGCGACTCGCCCAGGTCCGGCATGGCGGCACCCGGCGCCACCGCGCGGTCCGACAGGTCCTGCCCGGCGCAGAAGCCGCGCCCGGCCGCCGTCAGCAGCAGGCAGCGGATCGACGGGTCGCCCTGCACCTTGGCCAGCGCGTCGCGCACCTCGGCGTGCATCTCGGTGGTGAAGCTGTTCAGCTTGTCCGGCCGGTTGAAGGTCAGCGTCGCCACGCCCTCGGCCACCTCGAACAGGATGGTGGAATAGGTCACAGCGCACCTCCGCTCAGCGTCGTCATCGTTTCCATCCCTTGTTTCGTTTGCCCGTTCTGCGTTTGCTTGGCCCGCCAACCCTACGCCTCCGCCGCGAAGCGCGGAAGGCCCGCCGGCATTACCCACAAACGCGTTACAGTTTTTCTCAATACCGAACCGTATAGTGTAACACTTTGGCGTTCAGACCGGCGCCGGCAAGCCCAGCGCCTCCAGGTGCGGGCGCACGGTGGCGTCCCACTGGCGCAGCAGCTCGGCGTTGCTGCGCCGGCGCAGGCCATAGCGGCGGTACAGGTCCACCCGGTCGGAATCGATGCGCCCGAAGGTGTCCACCACGCGCGGGTACCAGTAGGCCACCGACGCCCGCGCGGAGGCCGCGCAGTCCAGCTCCGCCAGGCCCTGCTCCAGCGCCTTGCCGGCCAGCTGGACGTGCACCGCCTCGCGCTCCGCCACCTCGCCCATGGCCGCCGCCAGCGGCTCGTACGAGCAGCCGGCCAGTTCCCCCAGCTGCGGGGCAGCAGCGCAGCCCATCAGCAGCGTCAGCACCAGCACGTCCACCCACCCCTCCACGGGATAATGGAAGACGTTCAGCCGCTTGTCCGTGCCGATGCGCCGGTTGCCGAAGTCCATGTGCCGGTCGAAGCGCGCCGTCCAGCAGTGCGAGCGCACGTAGAGCTGCGGGTTGACGCCGAAGCGCTGCATCAGGCCCAGCACCGTCTCGGCGTGGCCGAACTTCTCCGACACGATGCGCGCCGCGGTGCGCCGCTCGCGCAGGCCCGGCGCGCGGTTGATCATGTCGGCCAGCCCCGCCGCACCCGCCAGCTCGCTGTCCACGAAGCCGGCCATCAGCCGCAGCAGTTCCGCCCGGTAGCCGGCGGGCAGGTCGGCGGTGACGGGGATGGTGCCGCCCGCCGCGACGTGCGCGACGAGGTCCGCCTCGTTCCTGAACATGTTCTCTCCCAAAGCCCGGAGCGGTTCGCCCGCCCTCCTGGCACCCGTACGTTTAGATACAGTTTTTTGCTTGTAACACAAAAAACGGTATCACAAAAGTCCGTTCGCGGGTTAAACTGTCATTATCGGCAAGATAGTGCAGCGGCTGGGCGCAACGTTGGGCATGGCGGACATCCTGATCATCATCGGGACGGAAGGTGGAAACGCGCGCT